>CAYTAE010000131.1:0-4625 GCA_964435655.1 uncultured Rhodospirillaceae bacterium | reverse complement strand
ATGCCAAGCTTTGTAAACATCGGCGCCTATGTGGGTGAAGGCACGATGGTTGACAGTTGGACGACGGTCGGGTCCTGCGCACAAATTGGCAAGAATTGTCATCTTTCCGGCGGCGTGGGGATCGGCGGTGTGCTGGAACCTCTGCAGGCGTCGCCGGTGATTATCGAAGATGGCTGTTTTATTGGCGCGCGTTCCGAAGTTGCCGAAGGCGTCGTCGTTGAAGAAGGCGCCGTGTTGGCCATGGGCGTTTACATTGGGGCCTCGACGAAGATTGTTGACCGCGCCAGCGGCGACATCACCTATGGCAGGGTGCCGGCCTATTCCGTTGTTGTGCCGGGGACCCTTGCCGGCGCGCCGCTTGCCGATGGCCGTCCGGCCCCATCGCTTGCCTGCGCGGTGATTGTCAAACGTGTGGATGAAGGTACGCGCGCGAAAACATCCATCAACGAATTGTTACGGGAATGACAATGCCTCTGGATGTTCTTGCGCTTGCGCGCGACCTCATTCGCTGTCCAAGCGTGACGCCTGAGGACGCGGGGGCCCTTGGGGTGCTGGAAGCGGCCCTGGTGCCGCTCGGCTTTCGCTGTCGGCGGCTTCCGTTTTCGGATGCGGTGGACCGCGTTGAAAATCTTTATGCGTGCATTGGCGATGGCGCGCCGGTTTTCTGTTTTGCCGGTCACACGGACGTTGTGCCGGTGGGTGACGAAGCGGCGTGGACCGTGGCACCCTTTGCTGCCGAAATTGCTGACGGCTTTCTTTACGGTCGGGGGGCTGTAGACATGAAAGGGGCGTTGGCCGCTTTTTCGGCTGCCGCCGCGGCCTTTCTTGATGCGCGTGGCAGCGAATTTTCCGGGTCCATCGCCATGTTGATCACCGGCGATGAAGAAGGCCGGTCTGTGAACGGGACGCGCAAGGTGCTTGAACAGCTTTCCCGGGAGGGCGAACGTTTTGATGCCTGTCTGGTGGGCGAGCCGACAAACCCACACCACCTTGGTGAGATGATAAAGATCGGCAGACGGGGCAGTCTGTGCGCGCGGCTTGCCGTGAACGGGGCGCAGGGTCATACGGCCTATCCCGATTTGGCCGACAATCCGATTCCAAAGCTGCTGTCCTTGCTGGCGGCGTTGCTGGCGACACCTCTTGACCAGGGAAGCGCGAATTTTCAGCCCTCGCATCTGGAAATGACGACCATTGACGTTGGCAATGGGGCGACGAATGTTATTCCGGGACGGGCCGAAGCTGGTTTCAACGTCCGTTTCGGCGATGGTTTTACGGCAGCTGGTCTGGAAAGCCATTTGCGTGCATGTCTTGATGCCACGGGCATTGCCTACATTCTCGACATTGCCGTGACGGGGGAGGCCTTTCTTACCAAGCCGGGCGCGTTGACGGACCTTGTGGCGGCGGCCGTGTCGCAAACAACCGGAAAGACCCCGGAACTGAGCACCACCGGCGGCACATCGGACGCGCGTTTTTTGAAGGACGTTGCACCAGTTGTCGAATTTGGCTTGGCTGGCAGTACGATGCACAAGACCGACGAACGTGTTGCGGTTGCCGACCTTGAGGCGCTGACAGAAATCTACCGGACGATTCTGGAATCTTTTTTCTCTGCTGCGAATTCATAACGCACGCCGACAAGGTAAAGGCCTTCCGGCGGTGCCGTCGGCCCACCTTTCGCCCGGTCCTTGGCGGCCAGGGCTGCTTCAACATCTGCCTTTGTCCATTTGCCTTCGCCGACCCTTTTCAGGGTTCCGGCAAAGATACGGATCTGGTTGTGCAGGAAGGAACGCGCACGGGCTTCGATATGAATTTCATCGCCCCGTCTTTCGACGCAAAGGCTGTCCAGGGTTTTGATGGGCGACGCCGCCTGGCAGAAGGTCGAACGAAACGTCGTGAAATCATGCTTGCCGATTAAGACGGTGGCGGCCTGGGCCATTGCGTCGACGTCAAGGGCTGCGCTGACATGCCAGACGCGGCCCACGTCAAGGGCGCTTGGTGTGCGCCGGTTCAAGATGCGATAGCGATAGCCGCGTTCTTTTGCCGAATGGCGGGCATCGAAGCCGGAATGGACGGCTTCTGCATCTAAAATCACGATCGGCTGCGGGCGTAGATGGGCGTTTAACCCATCGCGGATGCGCGCCGTTTCGAAGGCGCGATCCAGATCAAAATGGGCCACTTGACCAAGGGCATGGACGCCGGCATCCGTTCGCCCGGCGCCGTAAAGAATGCAGGCTTCACCGGTCATGCGTGCAATGGCGGTTTCGATGGCTTCTTGCACGGCAAGGCCGTTTGCCTGGCGCTGCCAGCCGACGAAGGGGCCGCCGTCATATTCAATGGTGAGTTTAAAGCGGGTCATCTGCAACAGGTCATGGGTCGGTTTTGGTTTCCGGGCAGGCCAGCACGGTGCCGGTCGGCATGGCGTTGCCGCGCAGAAATTCTGCCGCCGTCAGGACCGCGCGGCCCGGGCGCTGCAACGTCAAAATGCGGAGGCTGCCCTTGCCGCAGGCGATGGTTAGCTGGTCGTCCAGCAGGGTGCCCGGCGCCTCGTGGGCGTGCGGTTCGCCAAATGTAGCGGATCGCACTTTGATGGCTTCGCCCTTATAAGAAAACCATGCGCCTGGCTTGGGATCGAAGGCCCGGACGCGGCGTTCAAGCACGTCGCTTGCAAGCCGCCAGTCCAGGGCTGCCTCGTCGCGGTGCAGTTTTTCGGCATAGGTGACGCCGGCATCGGGTTGGGGACGTGGCGAAATTTTACCCGCCGCCAGCGCGTCCAGGGCCTTTCGCATCAGCGTCGCCCCATGCTGGGCCAGGCGCGTTTCCAGGCTGCCGCCGGTATCCTCGGCCAGAATGGGAGTCGCTTCTTGAAGCAGCACAGGCCCATCGTCCAGACCAATGCCCATCTGCATGATCGTTACGCCGGTCTTGGCGTCGCCTGCAAGCAGGGCGCGCTGGACCGGTGCCGCGCCGCGCCAGCGGGGCAACAGCGAGGGATGTAAATTGATGCAGCCGAGCCGGGGCGCTTCAAGGATCGCCTGTGGCAACAGCAAGCCATAGGCGGCAACGACCGCTACATCCAGATCCAGACCGGCAAAGGCGTGCGCTTCTTCTTCCGTCTTCAGGCTTGGGGGCGTTCGCACGGTCAGGCCATGTTCTTCGGCAAAGCGTTGCACGGGCGAGGGTTTGGTTTTTTGGCCGCGACCGCGCGGGCGTGGTGGTTGGGCATAGATGGCTGCCATCCGGTGGCCCGCTTTGACCAATTCGGCCAGGGTCGGGATGGCGAATTCCGGCGTACCAAGAAAGGCAATCTTAAGAGGCGTCATCAGGCGATGGCCTGCAGCCTTTTCACCTTTGCAAGCTTGCGAAGGATGATGTTGCGTTTCAGCGTTGAAAGATGGGCAACGAACAGCACGCCGTTCAGGTGGTCGATCTCGTGCTGAATGCAGGTGGCGAGCAGGCCTTCCGCTTCGATCTCACGGATCTCGTTTTCAGGGTCGAGGTAACGGATCTTCGCGCGCGCCGGGCGGGCGACTTCGCCATATTGGTCCGGCAGCGACAGGCAGCCTTCTTCGTAGAGAAGTGTCTCGTCTGCGGCCCAAAGAATTTCCGGGTTGGCAAGCTGCAAGGGGGCTGGTGGGCTGCCGTCCTTGGCGATGTCGAGAACCAGCACGCGTTTTTGCACGCCCACCTGAGGGGCCGCCAGGCCGATGCCCGGCGCGGCATACATCGTTTCCAGCAAATCGTCCATGAGGCGGCGGATCGCATCGTCTACTTTTTCAACGGGTTGCGACATTGCCTCAAGGCGGGGGTCTGGCGCTGTCAAGATCGGTAAAATTGCCATCTGCCAAGGATACCCCTTTTGTGAAGATGCGCCAATCCGGGTAGGATGCGTCATGGATTCGGTTTTTCAGCTTTTTCTGTTGCTTGCCGTCGCCGCCCTTCTTGGCGGCGGGCTTCTTTATTTTGTGGCCCAGCTTCGTGGGCGGATGGATCAGCAGGCCCAATCCGCCGCCGAAGCACAACGCAGCCTTGCCCAAAGTCTGCAGGCGCAGGAACGTGCCATCGGTGACCGGCTGGAGCAGGTTTCGCGTCGGCTGAACGAGGGGTTGACCCAATCCGCCGAGAAGACGACGAAGACGATGACGGATCTGCGCGAACGTCTGGCCGTCATCGACGCCGCCCAGAAAAACATTGCCGAACTTTCAACCCAGGTTGTCGGCCTGCAGGACATTCTTGCAAATAAGCAGGCCCGTGGGGCCTTTGGCGAGGTGCAGTTGAAGGATCTGGTGCAGGGCGTGCTGCCGGCGTCCGCCTATCGCTTTCAGGCAACGTTGAGCAATGGCAAGCGTGCGGATTGTCTGCTGGACCTGCCCAACCCGCCGGGGCCGATTGTGATCGATGCAAAATTTCCACTGGAAAGTTACCGGGCCATTCGCGCTGCCACGGACGACGCGGCCTTGCGGGAAGCGACGCGGCGTTTCAGTACGGATATCTGGAAACATGCCCATGATATCTCGAAAAAATACATCCTTCCCGGCGAAACGGCGGATATGGCCTTGCTGTTTCTGCCATCCGAGGCGGTGTATGCGGAGTTGCACGCAAATTTTCCGGACCTGGTCGAAAGGGCGCAC
>CAYTAE010000130.1:0-4625 GCA_964435655.1 uncultured Rhodospirillaceae bacterium | reverse complement strand
GGGTGCCGAAAAAACGATCCCGATAGGAAAATTGATCCTGAACATAGATTGCATCCGTCCTGACATCGGCCTTCGATGAGGAAGAAAATGGGCCAAAGGCACTGGTTGAATTCAGACTTGTGTTGATTTTCTCTTTCTCGGTTTCCAGCCCAACGGTCACAACATGGTTTTCAACAACGCGGAAATCGTTCTGCAATTCGAATTTCAATTTCTTGCCGATATTTTTGTCCCGCTGGAAATCAAGCGTGTTCACCGAATCCAAATCGTCCCGGACAATCCGGCTGTAGTCTGTATAGGTGACCGCAAGACGGTGCTCGCTTTGGCCTTCAAAAAGGGAAAGCTTCGCATTGCCACCCAGGAACAGGCGGTCTTCTTCACCATGGCTATCGTTATCCGCCTGAATAGGGAAAACGTTCAGGTCAAGATCGTTTCGAAGATCTGAAAAACGGCCGGTAAAACGAAAGGACAGAATATCGGAAGGCGTAAGGCCAAGATTAGCGGCGATGGTCGCATTGTCAAAACCGTCGGCGTCCTTTTTTGCACCCGCCGGCGTGAAACGCGCGGGCGAGACGGAAGTTCCGTCTGTGGTGCTGCGATCAAGCGTGACGCTGTAATCAAAGATGTCCTCTGCCCCACGCAGGCTTAAAACCTGGTTGAAGGTGGAAAAAGACCCCCCTTCCAGTTGCAGACTTGCCTTCGTCGCCCCCGAACCTTTCTTCGTGACGATGCTGATGACGGCGCCGATTGCATCCGAGCCATAAAGCGTTCCCTGAGGCCCGTGCAAAATCTCGATGCGTTCCACATCGTCAAGAGACACGCCCGCAAAATTCATGCGCCCATCCGGCGTGCTTGGATCGTTCATTTCGATCCCGTCGATCAAAAGAAGCGTGTGATTGGCGTTTGCGCCGCGGCTGAAAACCGACGTGAGCTTGCCAGCGCCGCCATTCTGGATAACGCTTAGGCTTGGCACGGCACGCAACGCATCGCCGACCGACCGGTATTGCCTCTGGGCGATGTCTTCAGCCGTAATCACCGTCATCGAAGAAGCAATCTGTTCCCTAGGCGTCGCGACCCGCGTTGCAGTGACAACGACTTCGGGGAGAACGGCGTGGGTTTTTTCCGCGTCAGCCTCTTCATCCGCCGCCAAGACCGGCGAAATTAGCAACGCAAAGGCCGCAGCCGACAACAGGGTGCATCGCCGCAACCGGGCTTGAGGGTTCGATATTCTTGGAATTTTAGCTAAGATCGACATTGCAGACTCCGTCTGTGTGGATGGGTTTTCCCGTTCACGGGAGAGCCCGGCCCGACCAGGTACCCGGGTTCTCCCGCCTTTTTGCTCAAACCCAGCCAAGATGGCCGAGCCCCAAGCATCGGGACGGTAGGTCTGCTGCCCCCAAAACCGTGGCGTAGACAAGGAAGATGCGCCGACCCCGGCTGCTTCCTCGCGCGTAAAATGGAAAAATGTCGGAAAAAACCTGCAATGGACCACTGGATATCCGCCACCGACAACATCCTTCTTACGAAGCCATGCCACCATTCACGGAAATCCGCGCCGCAGGAAATAACCCCGCCCAACGGCTGGTGACAATTTGACGGCAGGTTTCCTGGCTCGCGGATTTTGCTGGCGTGTCCTGCCTTCCCAGTTTCCCAGTGGCATAAACGGACGCGCCTCCGCCCACAGTTGCGGGGGCAGCCACGGCATTGGCAAAAAATAGCCTTACCGTGTTCCCTTTTTCCTCAAAAATGAGGAACCGTCAAAGGAGTCTTAACAATTTTTTTTGCGGCGCACAACCAAAGAAACGCCGCATGACGAAAGCCACCTAGCTGGACTGTGCCTTTAATTTCTCAGCAAAGCTTTTCACGAGAGGTTTCAGCAGCTGTCGAATTTGCCTCACGATCATTTGGCCTTCGCCACGCACCGTTGCGTTCAAATAATTCGAGCCAAAGGAACTGATCCACGGCCCCGCCGACTCACCCAAACGTGTCGAAACAACCTTCGACACCCCGTCCACCTCTACGGAAACGATCACGGCAACGTCGCATTGTGTCTGCGGATCATACATGCCAACGGCAATGCATTTCCCGGAAAACCTCTGAAGCTTCATCGAAGTAACGGACATTTCCTTAGGTAGAGAGGCCAGCAAATCCGCCAACAGATAATTTCCGATAGGAACCTTGTGATACAGGTTTGAAAGGTTGTCGGACATGTATTCGAATGCCACCCCCTGGAACGTCGCACGATCCGTCATCGGGATGTTTTTGACCAAGGCGCTGGCACCCGGCACGTCCTGTGCCGTCGGTACTGGAATATTCACCTGACTTGACCGCGAGCAGCCAGAAAGCCCGGCAACAAGAACGAGCAGCATCAGAAGATTGCCGTATTTTTTCATTTTTTTCCCCGAACGAACTGTGATGGTGGGCACAACCAGCCCAAACCGGCCCAATGAGACGATACAACCGGCAGTCTAACCATGCCTTGAAGGCGAGAAAACCCCCCAGCATTCAATGCGAAAGACGGCAACGAGGGGCCCCTGCCCGCCGAAAATGAACCGCTGCCCATAATTTTTTAAGGAATTTAGCTTATTCGTGTACGTTTACATGCTGCGGATCAGGTTAGCTGCCACGATAAAGGTGAAACGTGACACCTTATGACATCATACAGCTGCTTCAGAAACACGAAAAATGGCTGCAGGGGAAGCCTGGCGGCGAACAGGCCAATCTTTCCAAGCAGGACCTCTCCGGCCTGGACCTTTCCGGCGCAAACCTAAGCCGGGCCTGCATAGATGGCGCCATCCTCATAGGTTGCAATCTAAGCAATGCCAATCTTGAAAAAGCGAGTCTGTATGCGGCCAACCTTTCGAAATCGATCTTAAAGAACGCCAAGCTTACGCGCGCCGACATGCATGGCGCCAATCTCAATAAAGCAGATCTTACCGGCGCCAATCTGGAGGGCGTGGACCTTCGGGAAGGACGCCTTGCCGAAGCCGGAAAAGACGGAAGCTGGTCGCTCGTCGGGAGCAATCTGGGCCATTCCGTGCTGGACGAAGCCATTTTAAAGGGAGCCAATTTAACCCGCGCTTCTATGAAAGGCTGCTCCGCCGTCGATACCGATTTATCCGGTACGACCCTCGTCGGAGTAACGCTTCAACGCGCAAATCTGCAGGGCTCCAATCTTTCTGGCGCCAATCTTTCCGGCGCCAATCTTGGAGACACCGTTCTTTCGGATTGCAATCTTTCCGGCGCCAATCTTGTTCAAACTCATGTAACGGGCGCAGATTTTTCGAATGCGGATCTTTCGACCGCAAACCTGGTAGATGTACCCATGGCCCTTGCAAACGCGAGAGAGGCAAAACTTCCAACAAGCCCTCAGAAAAAAATAAAGCCCGTAAGCGATGTCCTTCAGGACCATTTGCGCTGGCTTGAAAGCCATGGAAAAACCGGCGAACGAGCAAATTTTGATGGTTATGATCTAACCAATCAAGATCTCTCCGGCATGGATTTTAGCGGCGCCAGCCTAAAAGGTGCCAATCTGACCGAGGCAAATTTGCAAAATTGCATTTTCGAACTTACCGACCTTTCCCGCGCTACCCTCCAGAGTGCAAACCTAAACGATGCCTTTCTGGCTGGCGCAAATTTGATGGAAGCGGATTTAAGCGGCGCCAGCCTTTGCAAAACGCGGCTTATCGCCGTCGAACTGATGGGCGCAAACGGCAAGCCTACGGGACGCATGTGGCCAACGAACCTAACCCGGGCGGCACTTCTGGACGCCAACCTGGTCGAAGCGGATCTTACGGCAGCAAACCTAACCGAAGCTGATTTTCGCGGTGCCGACCTACGCGACGCCAACCTGACAGATGCCATCCTTAAGAAAGCAAATATGGAGGGCGCACAATTTAAGGGCGTTCTTCCGCTTAGTGGCACCTCTAAGGCCGCAGCAGCACCGCAGGCGTAATACCAATAATTTTAAATAAATTCGAATCGAAATCGATTGATGCGCAGCGTTAATTTCGTCTTAACTCTGTGTATCCTTAGTTTTTTATTAAAGGCTTCCATGTAGAAAATGGCCGTTGGGAGCATTTGTCTAAAAAACTTTCAAAGGCTGTTCCCGGGAAAACAAAATGGAACCCCGGACAGACAATTTAGAGATCAGGTGACCCTTGACGCCTCATGACATCCTAGAACTTCTGCAAAGGCATGAACAATGGTTGCTGGGGGATCCGGACGGCAGGCAGGCGGATTTTTCTAAGCAGGACCTCTCTGGCCTGAACCTCTCCGGCATGAACCTGAAACGGGCCAATCTGAACGGCACCGTTCTTAGAAACTGCAATTTAAACGATGCCAATTTCGAGAGCGCGAATTTATACGCAGCAGATCTTTCCCATGCGTCTTTAACAAACACGAACCTCACGAAAGCGGATTTGCACGGTATAAATTTTTACAAAACCGACCTTACCCACGCCAATCTGGAAAAAGCGGATCTGCGCGAAGGACGCCTTGCCATCATGAGTGGAAAAGGTGAGTGGCAGGTCATCGGCAACACACTCGGCCACGCCACTCTGGACGAGGCCATTTTAAAGAGCGCAAATTTAACACGCGCCGATTTAAAAGCCTGCTCGGCCATCGGC
>CAYTAE010000129.1:0-4646 GCA_964435655.1 uncultured Rhodospirillaceae bacterium | reverse complement strand
CTATCATCCCGCCGATAAAGGCGGAGGGGATGCGCCCATCTGTTACGTTTATTACGCCATGCCGGAAGCGGGCTGGCGCATCGACGCCATGCATCGGATCAAACGCGAAACCGCCAATGGGCTTCGTCCGGCGACGGCGGAAGACGACCGGACAATCGGCCGGCTGTTGGGCTATGTCGAAAAAGACATCGCGTGTTTTCTTGCATGGCAGGCCAGGAACGCGAGCCTCATTTAAGGCCTGCCGCCAAGACAGGTTGCCTAATTCAGCAAGCCCCAAAGCATGCGGATGGCCGTCGCCACCAGGAAAAGGGCGAAGACCCGGCGCACGATTTGAGGGTGGAGCACATGGGCCAGCCGCACGCCGAAAGGGGCGGCGAACACCGTGCCCAGAGAGATCGCGACAAAGGCGGGCAGGCTGACATAGCCAAGGGAATAAGCCGCGCGCAATGGCGCATCGAAGCCGGAGATTGCGAAAACAGCAGCCCCCGGTACGCCGATGATCAGCCCGACCGCCGCCGCTGTGCCGATGGCGCGCGGCATCGAATAGCCGAACGCGCTTAAAAAAGGCACGCTCATCGTGCCGCCGCCGATCCCGATCATCGCCGACAGGCCGCCAATGATGCCGCCGACCGCGTGCAGGCCAGGGCCGGCGGGCAGGTGGCTGGAAATTCGAAAATCCGCACGGCCAAAGAAAAGATAGACGGCGGCGAAAAGGGCGAGCGTCGCAAAGGCCCCGGTTAAGGCATCGCCTTTCATCAGGCTGCCGACGCTGGCGCCGAGAATGACGCCAACAAAAATAGAGGCCCCCCAGCGTTTCAAAAGTGCCACATCAACACCGCCTCGGCGGTGATGGGCATAGGCCGACATGCTGGCCGTGGGAAGAAAGGTGGCAAGGGAGGTTGCGACCGCCTGATGCATGCGCACGCTTTCATCTACGCCGATGGCCGTGAATAGAAAATACAACACCGGAACGATGACAATGCCGCCGCCGACGCCAAGAAACCCGGCGACAATTCCGGTCACCGCACCGGTCAGAAGAAGCGTCAACGCAAGAAGGGGGATTGATTCCGCCATGGTCTGTTTTCCATCAGGCCCTGTTTTCCGTCTTTCACCAAGAACGCGCCACTTTAGGCGTTGTGTCGGAACGCTTCCAGCAAAGCGGCGCCTTATGTGCGTCCCCACTTGCCAGGCAGCCAACTGGCCAGCCAGATGCCTACAAAGATGAGCGGCACACCAACGACGTGAAAGGCGTAAAGCGTTTCACCAAGAAAGGCGATTGCCAGAAACAGGCCAAAGACAGGCACCAGATTGAAGAAAACGCCGGTTCGGTTCGGGCCGATTTTTGCAACGCCGAAATGCCAGCAAAGAAATCCGCCTGCGGCGGCGAAGACGCCCACATAAAGAATGGCGGCGATGGCGGTTCCATCGAGGATCATGTGTTGGCCGGCTGCCATTTCGATCACATAGAAAGGCAACAGCAGAACCAGCCCGCAGGCAATCACGGACACCAGCACACCGGTTGGATGCAGTTCGCCTGGCAAACGCTTCAACAGCACGGAATAAAGCGCCCAGAAAAAAGTGGCGAACAGGACCAGCGGATCGCCCCAGGCCAGTTCAAGATCCCCAAGGGCGCGGAAATCACCACGAAAGACGATGACGGCAACGCCAAGCATGGTGAGCGCGATGCCAAAGGCCTGGCGCGGTGTCACGCGGTCGCGGAACATCAGCCAGGCGAGGATTGGAATCTGCGCCGGCACGGAGGCATGGATAAGGCTGGCATTGATGGCCGTCGTCCATTGCAGGGCGGCATAAGTAAGGGTGAGAAAACCGGCAATGCCAAGGAAGCCTAAGAGGCAAAGCAGTTTCCATTCGTCAAGGAGTGCTCGATATTGATTGCGCAGCGCTGGCAAGGCGATAGGCAAAAGAACGACAAAGGCCGCCGTCCATCGCCAGAAGGAAAGGGCAGCGGGGGGCACATGGTCAACCATCGCCTTGCCGACGACCAAATTCGATGCCGAAAGAAACATCGCAATGGCCAGCAGCGTGTAAGGCGAACGGAAAATGGCTGAAATTATAGTCGGCATGGGTGCCCGTAACTTTGAAAAGAGGACCATTTCAGGGAAAGCGGGTCTTTTCGTCAACCGGTCTCTTGCTTGCTAAGCAAAACACGGTTTTTCGGCGCGTGCCCTTGACGGATTTCCTCTCCGCGCTAGCATGTTGGCAATTGCGCCCGCTTTGTGGGTCGGCGCGGTTTTTTCTCCGCTGCCGGTGATGGACGTCTTTTTTAGTAGAGGGAATGGAATGGATTTCAATCCGATTTTGCCAAAATGGCGTCTGGAAAGCGAAGCTTCAAAACGGCATTGGCCGAACAAGTTGTTGACCGATTACCTCGACGAAGCCGTTGCGGCAACACCGGACAAAATCGCCTGGTCAAATTTCAATTCAATGACCGAGAAAAAGACGACCCTTTCTTTTAAGGAGCTTCAAACACGTTCAGACCGCATCGCCCTTGGCCTTCTTTCCCTCGGTGTCGGGAAGGGCGACGTCGTGTCGATCCAGTTGCCAAATTGGTGGGAATTCGTCGCCATTTATCTGGCAACAACCCGCATCGGCGCCGTAATCAACCCCCTGATGCCAATTTTCCGGGAACGGGAAATTTCGTACATGGTCGGCTTTGCGGAATCAAAAGTGATGATCGTGCCGCGCAATTTCCGCAAACATGATTACCCAGCCATGATGGCCGGGCTTCGCGGCGACCTTCCAAGGCTTGAACATGTGCTTGTGGTTGGCGGCGATGGTGAGACGGCCTTCGAACGTGTTCTTCTGGATCCGGCCCTGGAAGAGAAAGTGGACAAGGTGGCTCTTTTCAAAGCGCGCCGTCCCGGCCCCGACGACATCAGCCTTCTTATGTACACGTCGGGAACGACGGGACAGCCGAAGGGGGCCATGCATACGGCCAATACCCTGATGGGTAGCGTGAAACCCTATTGCGAAGGGCTTGAGCTGACGGAGAAGGACATTGTGCTGATGGCCTCGCCTTTGGCCCATCTCACCGGCTTTCTTTATGGCCTGATGGTGCCGATTTATCTGAAGTCCAAGGGCGTGCTTCAGGACATCTGGAACGCCGAGGAATGCGCGAAGCAGATCGAAGCGGAAGGCGTGACGTTTTCGATGGGGGCGACGCCGTTCTTGGCTGACCTTACAAACACGTCGGCGGTTCAGGATTACGACATCAAAACGTTTCAGAAATTTGTCTGTGCCGGTGCACCGATTCCGGCTGTGCTTGTGCAACAGGCGACGAAGAAGCTTGGCGTACGTGTAATTTCGGCATGGGGAATGACGGAGGTCGGCGTGGCCACGGCGGTACCGCCAGAGGCAGAGATCGAACAATCTGCCACCACAGATGGTGCGCCACTGGACGGGTTTGAGGTCAAAATCACCGACCCGGAAAATGGCGAGACGATGCCCGTGCGAGAATCCGGGTTGTTGATGGCGCGCGGCCCCGGTGCGTTCGTCGGTTATCTGAAAAAGCCAGATTTGTACGGGACGGATTCGGAAGGCTGGTTCGACACCGGCGACATCGCTTATATGAACGAAGACGGCTATATCCGAATTTCTGGCCGTTCCAAGGACATCATCATCCGTGGCGGTGAAAACATCCCCGTTGCCGAGGTGGAACAGACCCTGTACCGCCATCCCGCCATTCAGGAAGTGGCCGTTGTGGCCATGCCGGACCCACGGCTTGGCGAATTGGGCTGTGCCTTTGTCAGCCTGAAAGAAGGGTGCGGCCTGACCCTTGAGGAGATGGTCGCTTTTCTTGGCGAGCAGAAGATGGCGAAACAATATTTACCGGAACGGCTCGAAATTCTGGACGCGATGCCCCATACGCCAAGTGGCAAAATTCAGAAATTCAAACTGCGCGAGATGGCGAAAGCATTCTCAAAGGCATAGCCGTCGCCGATTTTCCGGCATTTTCTGGATTTCCCTGGCGGAGGGGGTGGGATTCGAACCCACGGTACCCGCGAAGGCACAACGGTTTTCGAGACCGCCCCGATCGACCACTCTGGCACCCCTCCTCCCGGGCGGGGGAGCCTAACGGGGCCAACGGTTCCCTGCAAGGGGTGCCCGGCCGCTTGTTGTCCTTGAGGAAGGCTGGGGAAAACGTTGACAATTCTAGGTCGCGCGGTATATTCCCGCGGCTTCCGGACATTTCATAAAATCACCTTATCCGGCTGAAGAGCGGATCTCCTATGTACGCGATACTACGCACTGGCGGAAAACAATATCGGGTTTCAGCGAACGACGTGATTGCCGTCGAAAAGCTTCCTGGAGAAGCGGGCGGTTTCGTTGAATTTGGCGACATTCTTATGATCGGCGACAGCAAGGCGACGACCCTTGGCACGCCCGTTCTTGAAGGTGCGCTGGTAACGGCGACGATTCTTGAGCAGGGCCGAACCGACAAGGTGCTCGTTTTCAAGAAAAAACGGCGCCAGAATTACCGCAGGATGTACGGCCATCGCCAGGACGAAACGGTGCTTCGGATCGATGAAGTGCTGCTGCCGGGTGCAAAACCCACGCCCAGAAAGGCAAAAACACCCGCAGCGAAGGCAAAAGCGCCCGCAACGAAGGCAAAAACACCCGCAGCG
>CAYTAE010000128.1:0-4687 GCA_964435655.1 uncultured Rhodospirillaceae bacterium | reverse complement strand
CGCTTTGGCAGCGTTTTGATCAGGGCCGGACAAGCAGGCACCCCAATTTACGTTGTTGAAGTTTCACGCAGAGCATTTTTGCCGCCGCGACATCGGCCAGCGGCCCCGCCTGCAAACGAAAGAAAACCCCTCGCGCACCCAGATCCGCCCGTTGCACATGAGGTGCCAGTGCCCCCAAAAGGTCGTCATGGACTTTTTGCAGCCGTGCCCACTGGTCGCGGGCCGCCTGTTCGGATCGTAACGACGCAATTTGAACACGGAGCGTTTTTCCAACAACCGGCACCCCTTTTACAGACGGCGTTTCCATCTCCAAACGGCGTAAAACTTCGGTTTTCGGCGGCCCATCCCCGTCTGCCTGATTGGCATTGTCGGTTGTTTTTGCGGACCCCTTTGGTATTACCGGGGTCGATTTTGGCACTACTTTTATTGATTCCGACGATGCAGTAGGTGCTTTTGGCAAAGCCACGGGTGTTTCCGGGGGCGGCAGCAATCGCGTCTTTTCCGCCCCTTGTCCCGCCTTGGAAAGCTGATCATAGACCAGCTTGTCCTGAAATGGCACGGCCATGCCACCGGGCGTTTCCGGGCGCATCTTGATCGGAGCCTTTTCGGCCCGCACAATCGGCACGATGACCTCGCCCGATTTCATATCTTCCTCATAGGCAACCAAAACAACGGTCGTAAAGATTCCAAAGGCGGCAAGAGCCGCGAAGAAGCCCAAAACGCCACGCCGCATAAAAAAGGGCGGTTGGCCTTGCGGCCGGGCCGGCGAACGCTTTGCCACCACCATCAGCGCATCTCCTCTACCGGTGCAACGCCAAAGACTTCCAAGCCCGATGCGATCACAAGGGTCAGTGCCAAAACCAGCCCCAGCCGGGCCTCGGAAAGTTCAGGATCCTCAGGCATCAGAAAGCGCAGATCGGCGTTTTCATTGCCCTGGTTCCACAATCCGTGGAATTCGCTCGCAAGATCGTAAAGGTAGAAGGCAATCCGGTGAGGTTCGTGAAAGCGGGCCGCCATTTCCACCTGACGGGGCCAATCCGCCATCTTGCGGATAAGGGCAAGTTCCCCTTCTGCTGTCAGCCGGTTCAGCGCCGCCCCGGCGAGAGCCGCGTTGCCAAGATCGATGGCCGGAAAATTTTCCTTCCCATGGCGAAGCACGGATTTGGCGCGCGCATGGGCGTATTGGACGTAAAAGACCGGGTTGTCCCGGGTCTGCTCGCATACTTTTTTGGTATCAAAATCCAGCGGAGCATCGTTTTTGCGGGTTAACATGATAAAGCGGACAACGTCCTTGCCGACCTCGTCCACAACCTCGCGAAGACTGACAAAGGTCCCGGCCCGCTTCGACATTTTCACCGGCGCGCCGTCTTCAAGAAGATTAACCAACTGGCACAGCTTCACATCCAGAGCGCCGCGATTGTCCGTAATCGCCTGCACCGCTGCCGTCATGCGCTTGACATAGCCCCCATGATCCGCGCCCCAAACGTCAATCATTGAAGCAAAACCGCGCCGAAACTTGTCCAGATGGTAGGCGATGTCGGTGGCAAAATAGGTCCAGCTGCCATCGGATTTCTTCAACGGCCGGTCGACATCGTCTCCAAAATCCGTTGAACGGAAAAGCGTTTGCGGCCTGGCTTCCCAATCATCGGGAAGCTTTCCCTTCGGTGGCTCCAAGATGCCTTCATAGACCAGGCCCTTGGCTTCAAGGCTTTGCAGGGCCGCCTCCACCCCACCCTCGGCAACAAGCGCGCGTTCCGAGGAAAAGCGATCAAAAACAATACCAAGCGCCTTTAAATCGTTCCGAATGAACGCCATCATCTCGTCGATCGCGAAATTCCGAAAAACGGGACGCCACGCCTCCGGCGCCGCATCGACCCATTCACGGCCATATTTTTCGGCAAGCTTTTCACCAACAGGCTTCAGATAATCGCCGGGATAGCTGTCTTCAAAGGCATCGGGGCCAATCGCAATGCCAAGAAATTCGCGATAACGCAAATAGACGGCCTGGGCCAGCTTGTCGATCTGGGCACCGGCGTCGTTGATGTAATATTCGCGGGTGACGCGATAACCGACCTTCTCAAGAAGCGACGCCAAAACGTCGCCAATGACGGCCCCGCGTCCATGCCCGATATGCATCGGGCCAGTCGGATTTGCTGAAATATATTCAACGTTTACAGTCGCTTCCTGGCCAAAATCCGAGTCACCATAGGCCGTGCCTTCCGACAGGATTTCACCAAGACGCTCACACCAAAAAGATTCCGAAAGCTGCAGATTGATAAAACCGGGACCGGCCACCGTCGCCGTCGCCACCATCGTATTTTCCGCAAGAAGCGTCGCGATGCGCTCAGCCAAATCCCGTGGTTTTTTCCCAGCCGCCTTGGCCAGAACCAACGCCGCATTTGTCGAGACGTCGCCATGGGCCGCCTCACGCGGTGGCTCAGCGACAATTTTTGTCGTCACCAGATCTAAGGGCAGCTCTCCAGCGACCGTCATTTCTTCAATGACATTTAGAACTTCTGCATGAAAGTATTTGAAAAGGTTCATTCTATTTTCGCATAACTGTCAAAAACCCGACGATGTTCCTCTAACGCAAAACGGTCCGTCATGCCGGCGATGTAATCAAGGACAAGCTGCGCCTTCGCTGGCTTGTCCAGTGCCGTCATGTCCGTCTGCCACTCCGTCGGCAGGCATCCCGGCTCACAGATAAAAAGCTCAAAAAGCTCTTTCACAATACGGCGCGCCTTGCTTGCCATCCGGTTGACTTTGTAATGGCGATACATGCGCCGCATGAGAAACGCCTTTAAAGCCTGATTGTCCTTTTCCATTTTTCCGGAAAAGGCGACAACTGGCGTATCCAGATTGCGGATGGCCTGAGCGTTTTCCGGGCGCGTGTTTTGCAACCGGCGTTCCGTTTCTGCAACCAGATCCTGCACCATGCGGTCGATCAGCCGCCGAATGGTCTCAGGAACCAGACGCTGAACCTCGATTTTTGGATAACGCGCCCGCACTTCGGCAACCACCGGGCCGACAAGTGGCACATCGGCCACCTCATCCACCGTGAAAAGGCCAGCGCGCAGACCGTCGTCAAGGTCGTGGCTGTGATAGGCGATGTCATCCGAAAGCGAGGCAATTTGGGCCTCAAGGCCTGGGAAACTCTCAATTTCCAGGTCATGGACACGAACATAATCCGCTATTTCACCAGGCACAGCCTGACCTGCCGCTGCCTTTGGGCCGGTGAGCGGCCCATTGTGCTTCACAACCCCTTCCAGGGTTTCCCAGGTGAGGTTCAGCCCGTCGAATTCCGCATAGCGCCGCTCAAGACTGGTGAGGAGACGCAACGTATGGGCGTTGTGATCAAAACCACCATAAGCCACCATCGCCTCATTCAGGCCCGCTTCGCCCGCATGGCCAAAGGGCGGGTGCCCAAGATCATGAGCCAGGGCCAGGCCTTCCGCCAAATCTTCGTTCAGCCGCAGCGTACGGGTGATGGCGCGCGCAATCTGCGCCACTTCAAGACTGTGGGTCAGCCGCGTACGGTAATGATCGCCTTCGTGATAGACAAAAACCTGGGTTTTGTATTTCAGCCGCCGAAAAGCCGACGCGTGAATGATGCGGTCGCGGTCACGCTGGAAAACGGTCCGCATCCGGCTTTCCTCTTCGGGATAGCGACGGCCACGACTTTCTTCCGGCTTGCAGGCATAGGGAGCGAAGAGTTCCATCGCCGGACACTACCCGGAAGCTTTGGGGGGACGCAACGCTTCGCTTGGGAACCGGTTAAAAACATTGACAAAATCTGCATACCGCCCATGCAAGACAGGCTTCGGTATTGTCAGAACGAATTTTGTTCTAGAATGGACGTTATGGAACACGCACCCGTCACAATCTCGCAAAGCGCCGCCCGGCGCATCGCCGAGCTGCTGAGCGCCGAAGCCGAGGCCGGCCACAGGCTGCGCATTGCTGTCACCGGCGGCGGCTGCTCGGGCTTTCAATATAATTTCACCTTCGACAATGTGACGAACGATGACGACGTTGTGATTGAAAAGAACGGCGCGTCGATCGTGATCGATGCGATCAGCCGCGAATATCTGGCCGGTGCCGAAGTCGATTTCGTCGAGGACCTTATCGGTTCCGCCTTCGCCATCCGAAACCCCAACGCAACCGCGTCCTGCGGCTGCGGCAATTCCTTTTCCGTCAACTAGAAGGCCCGCGTTTCCAGTGAAAATCGCGTCCTGGAACGTCAATTCCGTCAAGGCCCGGCTGCCGATCCTGCTGGAATGGCTGAAAACCGCCCGGCCAGATGTCGTTTGCCTGCAGGAAACCAAGACCGTCGAAGAAAACTTTCCCGCGTTTGAAATTGAAGCGGCGGGCTATGCCAGCGCCGTCGTCGGGCAAAAATCCTACAATGGCGTCGCCATTCTCGCCAAGGCCCCCATCGACGTGCTGGAAAGGCAGTTGCCTGGCGAACCGGACGACGAACAGGCGATTCCGATTGCCAGTCCTGATGAGCAGATGCCCGGACTTGCGGGCCACATCAAGGCACGGTTTGACGACGCAGAGAACGGACGGTTTTCGTACGAGCAGAGATGGCTACAGGCATACAAAAACTTTCGTGGAATCTATGACTCTACGACACAGTACCGTGATAGCGAAAAGTCGAAAGTGTTCATCAAGATCACCAAGACCAAAG
>CAYTAE010000127.1:0-4694 GCA_964435655.1 uncultured Rhodospirillaceae bacterium | reverse complement strand
TTGCAATGCGGCTTGGTACGCTCAAACTTTTCTTTCGCCATCGTCTAGGTTTCCTGTTTTTCTCAACCTGGCTATAAAAAACCACCGAACCTTCTTGAAGAAGCCACCCCTTCTCACCAAACATGCCCCCCAACAGGTGGAGCGGGTGAGGGGAATCGAACCCCTGTCTTCAGCTTGGAAGGCTGAAGCTCTACCATTGAGCTACACCCGCCTATTTTCCATCCCGTTCGCCTTCAAACCCTGTCTGGTGGAGGGGGTAGGATTCGAACCTACGTAGACGTACGTCGGCAGATTTACAGTCTGCTGCCTTTGACCGCTCGGCCACCCCTCCAAGCCACAACAGCTACGCAGGCGCAATGGCCCGCGAAGAAAGGGGATACGCCCTCGAATGTCAAGCAAATTCAAAGGAGTAATCTAAGGAAAACCCTTGCTTTCAGCGTTGTCATCGGGCAAGCCAGCCGTGAAAGGCTTGCAGTGCGAAAAGTTGCAGGGACTATAGGTTGTTAAATGAACAAGCGCAAGCATCTGAGAGGCTTAAAACCCAAGGGTTCCACCCCGAGTCACAAGCCCAGGGAATCAACGCCGGCCAGCATATGGCTCTACGGCCTGCATGCCGTTCTCGCCGCCCTTACAAATCCAGAACGCCACAACCAACGCCTGCTGCTCACTCGAGAAACACAACGTCTGGTTGAAAAAAAGCTCGGCCAAGACAATAGGTTACAAGAAATATCCGTAGAAATCGTGCCGCGCGAGGCAATCACCGGTTCGCTGTCGAAGGGGGCCGTTCACCAGGGTTGCGCCCTGCTGACGGTACCATTGGCGCCCGTCAGCCTGGAAACGATGTTGCATAGCACAAAAGAAAAAACGGAAGCCCTGGTCGTTCTGCTCGACCAAGTGACGGACCCGCAGAATGTCGGCGCAGTCCTGCGTTCGGCCGCAGCCTTTGGAGCGAATGCGGTCCTCCTGACCCAGCGCCATTCCCCCAATGTATCTGGCGCCGTCGCAAAAGCCGCCTCCGGAGCGCTTGAAAAAATGCCCCTGGTCCAGGTCACAAATCTGGCACGCTGCCTGGAAACCTTAAAGGAAGCCGGTTTTTGGTGCATAGGGCTTGATCCGGAGGGCAAGACGTCCCTACCCGACATCCGGGCAGAAGGTCGCACAGCCCTTGTCCTTGGGGCCGAGGGAGCGGGCCTTCGCCGTCTTACCCAGGTCCATTGCGATTTTCTGGCACGGCTGCCGATCCACAGCAAAGCCGTCGCAAGCCTGAACGTCTCCGCCGCCGCCGCCGTCGCCTTGTATGAACTTGCCGGACGACGTTCACTGACGTTATCGTCGCCCACCAGAACGCCGGATTAGCTCAGTGGTAGAGCAGCGGTTTTGTAAACCGAAGGTCGGGGGTTCAAATCCTCCATCCGGCACCAGTTTTCGCGCGCCGCAAACACGCCCTCCCTCATGACAGAAGAAAAAAAACCGGCACGCCAGTGGCCAATACTCTTAGGGAAATATCCTTAAATTTTTACTGGAAATTACACCACGCCATACTACATCTTCTGGTAGGCTCTCACAGATTGCGCGACCACTAAGATCTGCGCATGACGAAAACGATAGAGGGGGATTGATGGCTGTGAAACATTTCTCCTGGAAAATTATTTTCCTAGGTGCGCTTCTTCTTCCGGCACTACCAGGCCTCGCATTCGCAGGTTTTTCCGAAGGCCAGCGGGCTTACGTAAAAGGCAATTGGCGAATGGCCTATGACGAATTGTTGCCACTGGCTGTCGAAGGCGATGCGCGCGCCCAATTCTACATCGGTCGGATCTACGATCCGACGAATCTGGACCGCATCGGCGTTACCTACAAAGCCAACGAGCAAATCCTGCAAAAACATAAAACCGCGCTTCGCTGGTACCTGAAGGCCGCAAAACAGGGTCATGTTCAGGGCCAAAGACAGGCCGGCATCTTCTTCAAATATGGGCAGCTTTACCGCAACGCCTTCAAATGGCTGAAGCGTGCATCAGAAGCCGGCGACGGCGAAGCGCAATATCAGCTTGGAATCATGTACCATTACGGCATGGGCATGCCGCGAGATGATAAAAAAGCTGCAAAATGGCTGGCCCTTGGCGGCCCCAATATGAGCGAATACAAGCAAAAGCAATACGGCTGGAAGGCTGGCCAGGGCTATGGCGCGCCGGCTCAGGGCAAAGACCTTGTTACAATTCTCAGGGGCAGTGGCAGCGACGCGGAAGCCCTTCGCGCCAATCGTGTCCAGTCACGCGGAACAATTTCACACCGCAGCCAAAACGATGGCAAAACCCGTTCCGAGGAATATGAAAAAGCCGTCGGCTCGTTCTTCTAAACATCCAACAAAAGCATGAGGAAAAAGTATGTCCCTTCGTAAGACATGCCTGGGTGCCGCATTCGCCATCGCAATGGGGAGCGCATTTGCCGTCCCCGCGCCAGCCGCCGAGATAAAAGCAGGCACGATCGTCAATGCCGGGAATCTTGATAAGCTTCTCAAGCAGAACTTCGACGGAACGTCGCTCGCCGCACTCATCCCGGAGCAATTTCAATGGCAGATCCGCGAAAAGGGTCTGACGATGAAGCTTACACACACAAAGCCCCATCCCATCGACCCAGTGCTCAAAAAAGCGGGCGAAAAAAACCGGACTACCGTCTCGCTCGACCCGGAGACGCGCCGGGTCGTTGACTGGAAATCCGGAGCCCCCTTCCCCGACATCAAACTGGACGATCCGGATGCGGGCATAAAGGTCATCTGGAATCTTTTCTACGGAAGACCACGTGGCGACAGCCAGGTTTTTCCAAATGCCGCCGCCGCCATGATCAGCGGTGAGAAAGGCATCGAAGGCGTTACGCATCAGGAACTCACCCGCGTCTTTTTAAAGGGGCTTCTGCGCCGACCCGGCAAGCCGACCCTGGGATCGGGTAAAATTTTCGACAAGAACATCCTTGTCATGACGGCCCCCGATATTTTCAAGGGAAACGGCCTGCTTTTTTACCGCTACGACACAGGCGGAACGGATTACCTTCTGATTTACGCGAAAGATGCCAACAAGGTCGTGAAATGGTCTGGCGATTTTTGGATGGACCAAATCGGAGAAACGGATTTCCTTGGCGACGATTTGATGATCTTCGGCGCCTACCCGACCTGGTATGACGGCTATAAAATTCTTGCAAAAAAGAAGGTCCTCGTCGTTGCCAATACCGCCCACCCTTTCTTGAACAATGAAGCGGTAGAGGACGCCGACCGTTTTCCAGGTTTTGAGATGCGAGCCCAACCGCACTGGAATCCGGAGGATGCGTGGGAGCCGCGCGAAGTTTATGTAGTCGAAGCAACGGCGCCGGCATTGCATCCATACAGCCGAAAAATTGTCTACATCGATACCAAGACTTGGATTCCCTACCTTGGCGAGTTCTATACGAAGAAAGGCGAGCTTTGGAAAACAACCATCCAAGGTTACCACGTCTTCCCAATCGAAAAAGAACCGAAAGGCACCATCCTCTGGCCAACATGGGCACAGATTGTGGATTTTCGAAGAAACCACGCCACCATCTTTGCCACGGACGAGACCATTCGCTTTAACGACGTAATTGACCCGGCGTTGATTGGTCTGAACACCCTGAAAGGCGGCCGCGAAGATACCGAGATTGATGTGCCGTGGTCCGAATTAAAAGCGGAGTAAGGTTGCATGCCTTCCCTAAAAGGAATGAAGCGTCCGCATAAATTTTTCAGCGTCTGGTTTCTGATATCCCTTTTCTGGGTTCTCGGAATCGGCGCATGGACCATGCCGGAATGGTCGAAGGACGCCCTTGCAATCACCGAATTTAATTACGAAATCACTGAAGACCGTTTCCCCCTGTTAAAAGGCCGTCACGGCAAGGTTGAACTGTTCGAAACCCAGGACCGCACCGAAGACCGTGCGACCTGGAATCTTGTCCTGCACCTGACCGGCATATTCGGACTTCCCCTTCTTGGTCTCGGCCTTGGCATTCGCCATATACGCAGGCAAGGCTAGCCAACCCGGCGGCGTACCGGCGCTTTAAGCACTTTTTTAACCAAATTCCTTGCAAAATCGAGGCGTCTACCACCGTCTCGGCGCCAAGAACAACGCAAGGACCCAGCATGAACCGCAAGGAGCGCCGACAGCGCGAGAAATTGCGCCGAACGCGCGGCGCGTCCTCTCTGCCGGAGGGCCTGAAAAAAGCCGTATCGCTGCATCAAGGCGGACGCATTGGCGAAGCCCTGCCGCTCTATCAACATTTCCTTTCCGAACAGCCGGACCATCCCGATGCTTTGAATTATTGTGGGCTTGCCGCCTATCAGCTTGGCAATGCAGACCGTGCCCTTGGCTTGATTCAAGCTGCTGCACAGGTCGAACCAACGAATGCGAGCATCCATAACAATCTCGGGCTTGTTTTTCAAAAACTGGGACGGATGGATGATGCACTTATCGCTTATCGACGCGCGTTGAAACTACAACCAAAAACATCCCAAATTCACAGCAACCTCGCCAATGTGCTGCAGACCGTTGGAAAGTTTGATGAAGCCATCACCGTCTACAACCGCGCTATCGCGATCAAACCCGACAGCGCGGAGGCTTTAAACAACCTTGGGAATGTTCTGAAAAAGCAGCGGAAACTTGACGAAGCGCTTGCCGCCTATAAACAGGCCTTAAAAT
>CAYTAE010000126.1:0-4730 GCA_964435655.1 uncultured Rhodospirillaceae bacterium | reverse complement strand
AAACATGGCGACGGGTCGTTCTGCGGCTGGCCGTAAAAAGAAAAAGAAGGGCTAATCGCCGCAACATGTGTGGAATTATCGGCATTATCGGCAAGGGGGCGGTTGCGCCTCTTCTGTTGGACGGGCTCAGGCGATTGGAGTATCGGGGCTATGATTCGGCCGGCATTGCGACCCTTGTCGATGGCCGTATTGAACGGCGCCGGGCCGAGGGACGCATCGTCAATCTGGAAAGCCGTGTTGCGAAAGAGCCCATTTCCGGTAAGACCGGGATCGGCCATACCCGTTGGGCGACCCATGGCATTCCCAACGAGGTCAACGCGCATCCCCATGCCAGCGAAAAGGTTGCCGTCGTCCATAACGGCATCATCGAAAATTTTCAGGTGTTGCGGGATGAGTTGGCTGGCTTTGGCGTCTGTTTTGAAACGGACACCGACACGGAAGTCATCGTTCACCTGATTTCCCATTATCTGGACACCGGCCTGGACCCCGAAGCGGCGACGGCAAAGACGTTGCATCGTCTGGACGGCGCGTTTGCCCTTGGCGTTGTCTTTGCGGGGGAAGCCTCTCTGATGATCGGTGCGCGCCGAGGCAGCCCCCTGGCCATTGGTTATGGCAATGGCGAAATGTATCTCGGCTCGGACGCCCTTGCCCTGGCCTCGCTTACCCAGAAGATCACCTATCTTGAGGAGGGGGATTTTGCGGTTCTCTCTCCCGATGGGGTGGTGATCCATGACGAG
Source organism: uncultured Rhodospirillaceae bacterium (assembly GCA_964435655.1). Taxonomy (GTDB): domain Bacteria; phylum Pseudomonadota; class Alphaproteobacteria. The sequence continues at coordinate 3,993 of CAYTAE010000126.1, read as the reverse complement.
ACGGGCGCCGTCGTTGCCCGTAAGGTCGAGAAAAGTTCCGCCTCCGGTGCACTCGAAGGCAAGGGAAATTTCCCCCATTTCATGCTGAAGGAAATTTTCGAGCAGCCCGCCGTCATTGGTGACACGTTGCACGCTCTTCTGAACCCGGTTACGCGAACGGTTGTTCTGCCCGATCTTCCTTTTGATCTGGCGGGCATTTCAAAAGTAACGCTGATTGCCTGCGGCACATCTTATTACGCCGCCATGGTTGCAAAATATTGGCTGGAGAGCATCGCCGGTCTTCCTGTCGAAATTGATATCGCTTCCGAATTTCGCTATCGCAATGCCGTGATGCCGGAAGGCGGGCTGGCACTTTTCATTTCGCAATCCGGTGAGACGGCGGACACGCTGGCGGCGTTGCGTTATGCAAAAACGCAAGCCCAGCACACCCTTGCCCTCGTCAACGTTCTTGAAAGCTCCCTTGCTCGCGAGGCGGAGGCGGCGTTGCTGACCTATGCCGGTCCCGAGATCGGGGTGGCCTCGACAAAGGCCTTTACGACGCAATTAACGGTGCTTGCCTGCCTCACGATTGCCATGGCTCGAGCCCGGGACGCCATCGGCCACGATGTCGAAGCCAGGCTTTTGACGGCGTTGACCGAAGTGCCGTCGCGGGCGGTCGAAGTCTTGAACCATGACGAACGTCTGAAGGAAATTGCCGGTGAAATTGCCGGTGTTCCCGACGTTCTCTACCTTGGCCGCGGTACAAGCTATCCGATCGCCCTTGAAGGTGCCCTGAAGCTTAAAGAAATTTCTTACATCCATGCCGAAGGCTATGCGGCAGGCGAAATGAAGCATGGGCCCATCGCGCTTATTGACGAAGGCGTGCCGATTATCGTGATTGCGCCAAGCGACCCTCTGTTTGATAAGACCGCCTCCAACATGCAGGAGGTGATTGCGCGCGGCGGGCATGTCATTTTTCTAAGCGATGACGCGGGCATTTCGCGTTTGGGCAGGGTGGCCGCTGCCACCGTCGCACTGCCAGCGGTTGATCCATTCGTCGCCCCGATCCTTTATGCCATTCCGGTGCAGTTGCTTGCCTATCATGTTGCTGTTCGCAAGGGCACGGATGTCGATCAGCCGCGCAATCTGGCCAAAAGCGTGACGGTCGAATAAGGCAATTGCATGGCAGGCTATGATTTTGACCTTCTGACAATCGGTGCCGGTTCCGGCGGCGTTGCGGGTACGCGCCGCGCGGCAGGGTATGGCGCAAAAACCGCCATTTGCGAGGAGGGCCGCGTCGGTGGCACCTGCGTGCTTAGAGGCTGCGTTCCAAAGAAACTTCTTGTCTATGGCGCACATTTTCGTGATGCGTTTGAAGATGCAGCCGGTTTCGGCTGGCAGGTGGACGCCCGGAATTTTGACTGGGCAAAACTGATTGCGAACAAGGATCGCGAGCTTGATCGGTTAAACGGCATTTACCTTCGGATGCTGGAGGACGCCGGCGTTGCCCTTCTTGAAGGGCGTGCCCGACTTGTCGATGCGCATCGGGTGGAAGTCGGTGGGAAATCCGTGACGGCGGAAAGAATTCTGATCGCAACCGGTTCGTGGCCAAGCCTTCCCGACATCCCCGGCATCGAGCACGCGATCACCTCGAACGAGGCCCTTGACCTGACGAGCCTGCCTTCCCGCATGGCGATTGTCGGCGGTGGTTACATCGCTGTCGAATTCGCCGGTATTTTTGACCGGTTTGGGGTGGAGGTGATCGAAATCATCCGGGGCGAGCAACTCTTGCGCGGTTTTGATGGCGATGTTCGTGCGACGTTGGCCGAGGAAATGGAAAATTCCGGCATTGAAATTCGGGCAAACAGTCAGGTTCGCCGCATCGAGAAGAAAAACGGACATGTTGCGCTTCATGTGGAAACAAAGGGCGCGGGGGAAGAAATCCTCGACGTCGATTTGGTTATGTATGCAACCGGGCGCACGCCAAACACGTCCGGCATCGGGCTTGAAGAAATTGGCGTCGCTCTTGAGTCGGGCGGCGCGATTTCCGTGAATGCAGACAACCAAACGTCGATCCCAAGTCTTTACGCCGTTGGCGATTGTACGGACCGCCTCAACCTGACACCGGTCGCGATTGCCGAAGCCCGGGCCTTCGCCGATACGTTTTATGGCGGCAAGCCGAAAAGGGCGGATCATGTGGACGTGCCGACGGCTGTCTTTAGTCAGCCACCAATTGGCACAGTGGGCTATGACGAGGATACAGCGCGGGAGAAATTTGGCGCGATCGATGTTTATTTTTCGAAATTCCGACCGATGAAGCACACGCTTTCCGGGCGTGAGACGAAAACCATGGTGAAACTTGTCGTCGATCGTGCGACCGACCGGGTGCTTGGCTGCCACATGGTGGGGGAAGATGCCCCGGAAATTGTCCAGGCGCTTGGCATTGCCTTGAAGGCGGGGGCCCGGAAGGCAGATTTTGATGCCACGATGGGTGTCCATCCAACAACCGCTGAGGAATTCGTGACCCTAAGCCTGCCGCGTCCCGACACAAAGGAAGAAAATTAAGGGATTCCGGGCACTTCACGCGGTTCTAGCGTGGTTTTTACTGGAAAAAACGCCGATTCCGGCGTATGACCGGGTTGAAAGCGGTCTTGAGGCAAACGATATGGCAAAAAATTGGTCGCCGGATAGCTGGCGCAAGCAGCCGGCCCGGCAGATGCCGAATTACCCAGATAAGGCAGCGCTCACCACCGTCGAAAAGACGCTGCGGGAGGCCCCGCCGCTGGTTTTCGCGGGCGAGGCGCGACGCCTGCGTGCCGAACTTGCCGAGGTTGCGGAAGGTCGGGCTTTTCTGTTGCAGGGAGGCGATTGCGCGGAAAGCTTCGCCGAATTTAACGCCGATAAGATCCGCGATACGTTTCGCGTGCTGTTGCAGATGGCCGTTGTGCTTACCTTCGGTGCGGCGTGCCCCGTCGTGAAGGTTGGGCGGTTGGCTGGCCAATTTGCGAAGCCGCGTTCGGCGGATACCGAAACGAAAGACGGCATGACCTTGCCCTGCTATCGCGGCGATATCATCAATGGCATGGGTTTCACGGAAGCGGAGCGGATCCCGGATCCAAAGCGCATGCTGCAGGCTTATAGCCAGGCTGCCGCTACGTTGAACCTGCTGCGCGCATTTTCCCAGGGTGGTTATGCGGATTTGCATCAGGTGCATCGTTGGAATTTGGGCTTCGTTGGCGAAAACAAACAGGGTGAAAAATATCAGGATTTGGTAGAGCGCCTTACCGAAACACTTTCCTTCATGGAGGCCTGCGGGTTGACGTCGGAAACGACGTCTGAAATTCGCCAGACCAGTTTCTACACGTCTCATGAAGCCTTGCTGCTTGGCTATGAGGAGGCGTTGACGCGCGTCGATAGCACGACCGGAGACAGCTATGACTGTTCCGCTCATATGTTGTGGATTGGCGATCGGACGCGTCAGGACGATGGCGCGCATGTTGAATTTCTGCGCGGTGTTCATAACCCCATCGGTTTGAAAGTCGGGCCGACCCTTGACGCAGAAGCTCTTCTTCGTCTGGCCGATCGTTTGAATCCAGGAAATGAAGCGGGGCGTTTGACGCTTATCAGCCGGATGGGCTCGGAAGAAATTGCCGAACATCTTCCGCCGCTTGTTCGCGCCATTGAACGCGAGGGGAAAAAGGTCGTCTGGTCCTGCGATCCGATGCACGCAAATACGGTGAAGGCGTCAAACGGCTACAAGACTCGTTCGTTCGACCGGATATTGAAAGAAATCAAAGCGTTTTTCGCAATTCATCAGGCGGAAGGAAGCTACGCTGGGGGCATTCATTTTGAATTGACCGGCCAGGACGTGACGGAATGTATTGGCGGGGCTCAGGAAATCACCGAGGATCGCCTGGCAGACCGTTATCACACCCATTGCGATCCGCGGTTGAATGCTTCGCAAGGGCTTGAGCTTGCCTTCCTTGTTGCCGAGGCCTTGAAGAATGAGCGGAA
>CAYTAE010000125.1:0-4775 GCA_964435655.1 uncultured Rhodospirillaceae bacterium | reverse complement strand
TTTTGGCGATGGCGTGATAGGCGACCAACCATTCCCAGCAATTCGGGCCATAGATCGAAACGCAGTCGCCCTTGCCGATGCCAAGGTCGCGGAGGCCATTTGCAAGCCGGTTCGAGAGCTGTTCCAGCTCGTTGTAGCTGAATTTCCGGCCTTCGAAGACCAGCGCCGTCTTGTCGCCGAAGCGCGCAGCACTTGCGGGTAGTATTTGCCCGATTGTCTGCAACATGTTTTTTCCTTCCTGTGTTGTTTGTCTGATTATCCGAAAAGAAGCAGGCAGATGGCAATGGCGGCGGCGATGCCGGCCACGTCGGCTGTCAGCGCCGCCGCCAGGGCGTGGCGCACCCGGCGTATCTGGACGGCGCCGAAATAGACGGCAAGGACGTAGAAGGTCGTTTCCGTCGAGCCCTGGAAGGTGCTGACCAGATAGCCCGTGTAACTGTCCGGCCCGATGGCCGGGTCCTGAATGATCGCCGCCAGGATACCATAGGCACCGGATCCGGAAAGCGGGCGCAGCACCGCCATCGGCAGGGCCTCGGGTGGCAGACCGAAGGTCGCCGTGATGGGGCCAACGGCGTTGACCAGCAGCGCCATCGTGCCGCTGGCCTGCAACATGCCGACGGCGACCAGAATGGCGACGAGATAGGGAATGATGCGCACGGCGACCTTAAACCCGTCCCGCGCGCCATCGACGAAGGCTTCGTAAACGCGCACGCCGCGTAGGAAGCCAAACCCAAGCAGCAGCACCATCAACCCTGGAATGATCCAGGGTGAGATCGCCTTGCCCCAGAGAATGGTCAGGGGCACAAGGCCGGCGATGCCGGCCAGCACAAGGGCGGAAACCCATCCAGGGTAGGAGTCGTCGCCCGTTTCCAGTGGGATGTCCGGCGGCACTTCGGGGGCGGTCTCAGGCGTTGCCTCAGGCCTTGTTTCGGATGCCGTATCTTGCAGGGTCGTCGGTGCCGGGATTGCGGAAAAGCGCTGGTAGAGCTTTGCCGCCAGGATGGCAATTGTCGTCGAGCAGATGGTCGCCACCAGGGTTGTCGGCAGGATGCCGGCCGGGTCGGTCGAGCCTGCGGCGGCGCGTAGCGCAATCACGCCGGTCGGTAAAAGCGTCACGCTGGACGTGTTGATGGCGAGGAAAAGCGCCATGGCGTTCGTCGCCGTGCCCTTGTGGGGGTTGAGCTTGTCCAGTTCCTGCATGGCGCGAATGCCAAAGGGGGTGGCGGCGTTTCCAAGGCCAAGCGCGTTCGCCGACATGTTCAGGATCATCGCCCCCATTGCGGGATGGTTGGCGGGTACGTCGGGAAAAAGGCGCACCATCAGGGGTCGCACCGTGCGTGCGATGATGGCCAGCAGGCCGCCTTCCTCGGCGACTTTCATCAGCCCAAGGAAAAGCGCCATGACGCTGACGAGGCCAATCGAAAGGGTGACCGCGTCCGCCGATTTTTCGATCATGCCGGCGGCCAGGGTGGCCATTGGGGAAAGGGCATCCGGCACAGCCGGTGTCCAGCCCACTTCCCGCCAGGCGGCAACCAGAAAAGAGATGAGGACGACGACGAAGAAAAAAACGTTCATGGAGCCTCGCTGCCATGGCGCATCGGTTGCTGGTTCAGCTACTTTAAGGGAATGGGGGCAAACGGGCCATCACCCTTGCGTCCTTTTCCTGCACGCTCCATAAACGCAAAATTCGCTAGGCCTGGAAGCCAGAACCGATGGGGCGGTTGGCCCCCGGCCTTTGGCGGGTATGGTTGGGGGCTGGATATGACGGGGAATTTTGACGATGGACGTGATTGAAGCAATTTTGGCCAGGCGGTCGGTGCGCGCCTTTCTTCCAACGCCGGTTGCAAAGGAAACAATTGCCGAGATTCTGGACCTTTCGGCACGTGCCCCAAGCGGAACGAACATGCAGCCCTGGAACGTTTATGTGGTCAGCGGCGAAAAGAAAGAAGCGCTGACCCGGGAAACGCTTCATTGCCGCGACACGGAAAACGACCGGCATGTGCCGGAACATAAATATTATCCGGATGATTGGCCGGAACCCTATCTGTCGCGGCGTAAAAAGATCGGGGTCGATTTATATGGCATTCTGGGGCTGACGAAGGAAAACAAAGCGGGTATGCGGGCGCAGCAGGGACGCAATTACGAATTTTTTGGCGCCCCCGTCGGCTTGTTCTTTACGATCGACAAGCGCCTCGAAATCGGCAGCTGGCTTGATTACGGCATGTTTATCGAGAACGTCATGCTGATGGCCCTGGCAAAGGGCGTGCAGAGCTGTCCGCAGGCGGCATGGTCCTCGTATCACAGCATCCTTCGCAAGCATCTGGACATTCCCGAGGACGAGGCCGTCATTTGCGGCATGTCCCTTGGCTATGTTGATGAAACGGCACCTGAAAACCAGATGCAGACGGAACGTGCCCCGGTTCCCGAATTTACGAAATTTGTCGGTTTTTAAAGGCTGAAACCAGCGCGCAAAAAACCCCGCCACCGGATCGGGTGACGGGGTTTTGCTATTTATGGCCTACAGCCTGGGGAAGGATCCCCGGGTCGTAGGGACTTAGAAGGATTTGGAGATCGTACCAACGACCTTCGTGTCGCAGGCGTCGCCACAGGTGCCTTCGGCAATGTCCGTGTCGATGTAGGCAAGGCTGAAGCCGATGCCTTCAAATTCTTTCGAGACGGTCACGCTCCAGTCCAGATAATCCGGCGCGCCGAAATTGGCATTTTTGTCGATGCTTTGATAGCCGAGGTGGAAACCAAGGCCAAAACCTTCTGGCAGGGGGACGTCAACGCCACCGGCCCAGTAGAAGGAATCGCCGCTGTCACCAAAATATTCCGGTGAATAGTTGAGGCTTGCGGAAACCGCGTAGGGGCCAAAGTCGTAACCAAGGCTAAACGCGGCTTCGACGAAGTCGTAGTTTAGGGTGCTGTCGGCACCGGGGTAGGTGTACCAGATGAATCCTGCATCCCAGGAGATGCCTTCGACTTCACCGGTCAGACCACCATAAATATCAAACTCGGTCGTGGCATCGTCGCCTGCGGTCGGCGACTGAAAGTTCACGCCGGAGCCCCAGATGCCGAGATACACATCGACCGGACCATCCAGGTCGTAGCCAAAATCAAGGCCGCCTTGAATGGTCGGCGAGCCATCGGTCTGGGAAAGACCGCGGAAAAAATATTCCGAGGTCACAGCAACATTGGCAGAGATGCTGTATGGCTTCGTCTCTTCTGCCATTGCAGCGTCTTCCTGGGCGATGGCGGCACCTGAGGTGGCGGCCATGCAGAAGGCGGTGAGTGCGATTAAATGCTTTCTATACATATTTTTTCCTTCCAGGCGGTATGGCATTGCGCGACCGGCGCGTTTGCATTTGCTTTTCTTTGTCGCAAGACTTGTGCCATCCAGCCTAAATTCTCTATTTCCAAAAAAAAATCAATAAAATTAAGTCGTTAGCCTTATTTTGCAAGAAACAGCCAATGAACGCTGCGCCTTGCCTTCCTTAAAAACATGCCCAATTATTAGGCACGGCAGTGCATTCGTTTACTTGTTAAGCAGATTCGATGCGCTTTTTAGGGGAAAAATTCCCGTATGCCAAGTCTTTTCAGGCGGTTGCCCTTGAAAAACAAGGGGGTCAGGCGGAGGCGGGGGGTCTTTCGTCCCGCGCGGCAAGGGCCAGCAATGGCGGAATAATTGCCAGGGTCAGCACAGCCGAAAGTGCCAGGCCGCCGACGACGACCGAGCCAAGCCCGCGGTAAAGCTCGGAGCCGGCCCCAGGAAAGAGCACCAGCGGTAGCATTCCGAAAACGGATGTCAGCGTTGACATGAAGATGGGGCGAATGCGGTTCTGGGTGGCGCGCAGGATGGCGTGGCGGGCGTGCATGCCTTCCTGGCGCTGATGGTGCAGCGTTTGGTGCACAAGGAGGATTGCATTGTTGACGACGATCCCGACCAGAATGACGAAGCCAAGCAGCGTCAGCATGTCGAGGGCCTGATAGGTAAAGAGATTGAGGAAGGCCAGCCCAAGCACACCACCCGCCGTTGCCAGCGGTACCGAAAAAATAATCAGCAGCGGGTAGATGAAGCTTTCGAAGAGGACAGCCATCACCAGATAGACGATGGCCACCGCAAGCAGGAGATTCCAGGACATCGCCTCCCAGGTCTGGGTCAATTCGTCGGCGGTGCCGGAAAGGCCGAGCTTGATCCCCTTTGGAATACCCATGACCTGCAATTTATCGATGACCTCTGTTTGCAGAACATCCAGTGCGCCTTCGAGGGGTAGCTGAGGCGTTGGACGTATTTCCAGGGTCACTGTGCGATCGCGTTCGAGGTGGCGAATTTCCGTCGGACCCGTTGTTATTTCGATGTTGGCCAGCGAGTTTGCCGGCAGGATCATGCCGGACTGGGTGACGACCGGCAGATTTCGAATGCCCTGGGTTTGCGAAACGATGTCTTTCGGCCCCTTTAACATCAGGTCGACGCGGCGGCCTTCGATGGTGATTTCGGCGACGCGCAGGCCATCGTTAAAGGCATCGATGGTCATGCCCAAATCGCGCGTCGTCAGGCCGTTGTCAGCCAGATGCACCGGGTCCGGATAGAGCCGAACCTCCGGCGCGCCCTGTTCCAGGCCGGGGATGGGGCGGAACTGGTTTCCCTCATGCATTGGCAAAGCCTGCATGACGAGGCCGGTTGCTTGGTTGGCGACGGCGAGAATCTGGTCGAGGTCTGGCCCGGAAATGTCGAGATTGATAGAGCGTCCGCCGCTGATGCCGCGTCCGAAAAG
>CAYTAE010000124.1:0-4817 GCA_964435655.1 uncultured Rhodospirillaceae bacterium | reverse complement strand
CCTCGCCAAAACGAAGACACGCGCCACATCGCCGAGCGAGAAGGCGCCAAAAAAGGCCGTAAAATCCGCCCTGGGTGCATGACCTGGGACGCCTTTCGCCTCTAAATTCCTTTGTTCCTTTCTTTTTCTCTTCTGCTTGAGTCTTTCCGAAAAGCCGTCCACGTTTGCACAAACATGTTTTGTGGAACGGGACACATGCACGGAACCTCCCTACCCTGGCTTGATCCAATCATCGCCCATCGTGGTGCAAGCGGTGTTGCGCCCGAGAACACATTGGCAGCCATCCGTCGCGCTGCAGAACTTGGCGCGCGTTGGGTCGAAGTGGACGTTCGGCAAACGGCCTCTGGCCACCTTATTCTGATGCACGATGCTACCTTGGCGCGCACGACAAACGGACACGGCAAAATCGCCGCAACCCCTTACGAAAAAATTGCAGATCTTGATGCCGGCGGATGGTTCGCACCCGACTTCGCGGGCGAGCCGGTCCCCACCCTGGAGACGTTTGTTCACCTTACCGGGGAACTTGGCCTCTGCGCGAATATTGAGATCAAATCTGAGACCGGCGAAGCAGAAGCGGTCGGCCGCGCCGTGGCCACCCTGTTGCGCGATCAATGGTCACCCGACCGCCCCCCGCCGCTGATTTCCAGCACCTCCCCGGAGGCACTGCATGGGGTCGCGCAAATGGCCGCAAATCTTCCGCGCGGCCTGGTCGTTAACCGGGTACCGGGCACGGTGACCCTATGCGAACAGGCCATAGAATGCGTGTCCGTCCATGTCGACCACCGTTTCCTTACTCAGGCAAAGACCGCCCGCCTCATCAAAAATGGCTATGCCGTTCTCGCCTACACGGTCAATCGCCAAGCCCGGGCAAAAACACTTTATGCCTGGGGCGTTGCCGCCATTTTCACAGATTACCCGGAGCCGGAACGATGGCGCTAGCAGACGCGCGTGCGCGCACGGACGCCATCGGCGTATGCCACCCACCGGCGAAAGGGGAACTTCGGATCGTTTCGCTGGTCCCCAGCCTGACAGAGCTTCTGTTCGCCCTAGACCTTGGCAAGAATGTCGTCGGACGCACCCATTATTGCATCCATCCGCAAGCGTCCCTGGTGAACGTGCCAAGCCTGGGCGGCACAAAGAAGATTCGGATGGCGCGCCTTCTTGAAGCCCGGCCGACCCATGTGCTGATGAACATCGACGAAAACCCGAAGGAAATGGCTGACGCAATCACCCGGGCCGGGATTGACGTCATCGCAACCCATCCCATGACACCCTTGGACAACATTGTTCTTTATCGGCTGCTGGGAAGCATTTTTAACCGCAGCAACGAAGCAGACGTTCTTGGCGCGCGTTTTATGGAAGGTTACGACGCCTTGACGAAGGCCGCCACGGCCTGGCCCGCGCGCAAAGTGCTTTACCTTATCTGGAAAGACCCCTGGATGACGGTCGCGCCAGACACCTATATCGCGGCAAATTTAGGTCTGCTTCGCTGGCAAACAATTGGCCCTTCAAGCGTCGAGCGTTATCCAACCATCGAAATAGAGCCGGCCTTGCTGCAAGGGGTGGACCTCATCTTGTTCGCAAGCGAGCCTTACGCGTTTAAGCAGGCAGACATTGATGCCTTCCGCACAAATTTCCCCGACGTGACATCGCGCATGGCCCTAATCGACGGCGAAATGACATCCTGGTTTGGTTCACGCGCAATCGCAGGGCTTCGCTACCTTCACGATTTCGCCGAACGGGAAATCGGTGTTGGTAAAGCGTAGGGCCTAGCAAACAACCCGGTTGGTCAGGCTAGCAGAGCCAGAGCAACCCGGAAGGCATCTGTCCCGTGGTGCACAGCATCGCGATGGTGTCGGCAACCGCCAGCCCAAGTGCGACCGCCAGCGCGAGGATCCATAGGGGGATGGCAACAACAAACAGCGGCCATTGCGCATACCATGGCGTCGCCGCACGATAATTTCTTATTCCGTCTCGTAACTCGGGAGGTAATGGCATTTTGTCTCTCCTACACAACTCAAAAAATTTGATGATGAATGAGCCGGACCGGCTCTTTCAGATGGCGACTGGGGCCATTGTACCGAATTTAACGGCTTTTCCACGACTGAAATTATGTGGCGGTTTTCATACGGCTTGACGATCGACTGCCCGTGTTGGCAAGCTTGCACGTAGCAACGCCCTGAACAAAACCGCAAGATGGGGAGAACCGGGGATGGCTGCAAACACGCACCACGACGTTTTGATTGTAGGCGGCGGCGCGGCGGGCATTACGGTCGCCGCAAGCCTACGCAAACGCGCATCCCGACCCATCAACATTGCCATTATTGAACCATCGGAATTTCACTATTATCAGCCCGCCTTCACTCTGGTCGGGGCCGGCGCCTGTTCCCTGGCCAAGACACGGCGGCGCGAAGCGACGCTTATTCCACCCGGCGTCACGTGGATTCAAAGTCCGGCGCAGCAATTCGAGCCGGAACAAAACCGCGTCACACTAAAATCCGGCGATTGCCTAACTTACGATTATCTTGTGGTCTGCACGGGCGTCGAGCTCAATTGGGAAAAAATCGATGGCTTGACCGAAACCCTCGGCAAGAACGGCGTTTGCAGCAATTATGCCGCCAACCAGGCGGAATACACCTGGGCGTGCCTCCAAAGCCTGCAAGCAGGGACGAAAGCCCTCTTCACCCAGGCCCCCCTGCCCTTCAAATGTCCGGGTGCGCCACAAAAAATTGCCTATCTGGCAGCCGATCATCTGCGCCGCAAAGGCCTGTTGAACGCTTGCAATCTGCACTTCCTGACCCACGCGCCGGCAATCTTCGGTGTCCCGTTCTTCGCCAAAGAGCTGGTCAAGGTCGCCGATCGCTATGGCATCCATGTTCACTATCAGCACAATCTGATCGCCGTTGACGGTGCTGCCAAAAAAGCAACTTTTGAAATTGTCGGTGGCGAGATGCCCGGCAAGAAGGTGACGATGGATTTCGACATGCTCCATGTCACGCCACCGCAAAGCCCACCAGCGGTGATCCGCTCAAGCCCCCTTGTCAATGAGGCCGGCTGGGTGGACGTGAACAAAAACACGTTGCAGCACATCCGCTATGAAAACATTTTTTCCTTAGGTGATGTGGCCTCAACGCCGAATTCAAAAACGGCGGCGGCGGTTCGAAAGCAGGCCCCCGTGGTCGTCCGCAACTTGTTGCACAAGATGAATGCTACCCATTTGCAGCCGGATTACGATGGTTATGCGTCCTGCCCGCTTACCACGGCTTATGGCAAAGCCATCCTGGCCGAATTTATTTACGGCGGCAAAGTGACGCCCTCGCTCCCCTTAAACCCCGCCCGGGAACGCTGGACAATGTGGCTGATAAAAACAACCGGCCTGCCCATCATGTATTGGCGTTACATGCTGAAAGGCTATGAGTGGTTTTTTCCCCACGATACGGAGTGGCCGGGGGATGCGACCTGATCCCGCAAGGGTGGGCCGACCATAGTCATCACATAGCCTGATTTTGGAATGGTGACCCCAACGGGATTCGAACCCGTGTTACCACCTTGAAAGAGTGGAGTCCTAACCTCTAGACGATGGGGTCCAGTCAGAAGGCGACCCCGTGTCTAACCCTGAAAGCCCTTAAAATCAAGCCACTGGTGCGGTTTTTTGTGTTCGCAAGGTTAACCTGCGGGACGGGCGGGCGCTGCGTCCTCAATGAAAAGCTGAACGCTTTCGCGCCCTTGCCAGCGATCGACGCGCAAATGGCCGGCGAGATGCAGCGCAATCCCGCCCCGGTCAAGCAGTGCCTGGCCAAGGGGGGTGTCGGCGCTGCGAAAGGCAATCCCCTTCACCCGGCCATTTCCCTGGGCATCCGTGATGGTACAACGCACATGATCGGCGCCAACAATGTCCGAAAAGACGATCCGCGCATCTGCAAAGGCAAAGCGCGGTTCCGCATTCCCCGAACCGAAGGGGCTTAAGCGTTCCAGCAGAGCGACAAATTCCGACGTCGCGGCCACCGGGGACAACAAACCATCGAAACCGAGGGAGGGCACGAAGCCGATGCGCGAAAGCGCCTCGCCGAGACGCGTATCAAGAAAGGCGCGAAGTTCCGGCAACGCGTCCACCGAGGCGGTGAACCCGGCCGCCATCGCATGGCCCCCACCCTTTTCGATCAGCCCGGCCTGACGGGCCGCCAATACCGCACTGCCCAGATCAACGCCCGGGACCGAGCGACCCGAACCGCTTGCATGACCGTCTTCGATGGCGGCAACAAAGGCCGGCCGCCCATAGCGTTCTTTCAGCCGGCTGGCGACAATGCCAACAACGCCCGGATGCCAATCCGCACCGGCGGCAAACGCGACAGAACCGATGTCCCCCGCCGCCTCGACCTGCGCGATGGCCTGTTCCTGAACGTCCGCCTCAATCTGCTTACGTTCCATGTTCAACACGTCGAGATGGGCGGCCAGTTCTCTCGCCTCGGCGGCATCTTCCGTCGCCAGCAACCGGGCACCAAGAGATGACTCCCCAACCCGACCACCGGCATTCACCCGTGGGCCAAGGGCAAAACCGAGGCGATAGGCAGTGGGGCGCATGTCCACCTTCGCCACATCGGCCAGGGCGGCGATGCCGGGATTGCCGCGCTTTGCCGCAAATTTCAGCCCCTGAACGACGAAGGCACGATTGACCCCGGTTAACGACGCCACATCGCACACCGTGCCCAGGGCGACCAGGTCCAGCCATTGCAGCAGATCCGGCTCGTTGCGCGTGGCATAGAACCCCCCCTTGCGAAGGTGCCGGGTGGCCGCAGTGACTAGCAAAGAGGCGACGC
>CAYTAE010000123.1:0-4869 GCA_964435655.1 uncultured Rhodospirillaceae bacterium | reverse complement strand
GGCCGTCGGTCTGTCTGTGGCGACCCTTCATAACGCAAGGTTATCGGCTGCCTGTCCAGACGGTCAGGGCCATGAGGGCAGCGATTGCCAGAACCGATAGAACCTTGAGGAGGACATGCGCCTCTTTGTCTGCACCGTGCATAAGCGCCATCGGATGATTCCTCTTTGTTGCTGTGTGCCGACACGCTTTGCGCGAATGGTTTTGCAAAATTTTTTGTATGAAAGGCCGGCTCCGGGAAAGGGTCCGCCGGAACGGCGTCTCTTGTCGAATCACAATTCGACCCACGCGACCGCAATGCAAAATGGAAAAGTCCCTTTAATCCGATAGATGACGCTTTGCGGCATGCGGTGCAGCAAAAGTTATCCACAAAAACAGGTTACGGCATGCTGACCTATTTGGAAATCTGGCGGGAGTGCACCGTCGGGCATGCACGCCGGTCAGACCTTGTTTTTGCGGCTGGCAAGAATTGCGCGTTTCAGTTCCTTCGGCCTGTCTGTCCGGCATGTGATAGGGGGGAGGCAATCGCCAGGGGGAATGCATGTCGAGTGGTTCTCTTAAAGATCCGCCCTCTCTCTCTTTCCATTTGCGTCTTGCGTGCGACTTGATATGTTCCGGGCATGGCAAAAAAGAAAAAGCTCCTGCCCGAAAATTTTCAGCATGTTTACGACCGGTTTCAGGCGTCTATTTCGCGGTATGACTGCGGGAAGAAATGTGCGCCGTTGAATGGTGGCAATCCGGTTTGCTGCACGACGGATGCGGCCGTTCCGATCGCGCATAAATCGGAGTGGAAACTATTAAAGTCGCGAACCGATTTGTGGCGCCGTTTCAAACCTTACGATGCGGTCAGTCGCGACATTGTTGCGGAAGCGTCGGATGAGTGCACGGCGATTGAATGCAAGGGTGCGCGTTTTTGTGAGCGCGACAACCGCACCATTGCCTGTCGCGCCTTCCCGTTTTATCCCTACATTACGCGAGAAGGGGACTTTATCGGCCTCGCCTGTTTCTGGGAGTTTGAGGATCGTTGCTGGGTGATTTCGAATTTCTCGACGGTCAACCGCAGTTTCGTTCGGGAATTTGTCATGGCCCATGAATATCTTTTCGAACAGGACCCGCAGGAAAAGGAATATGCCAGCAATCAGTCGATTTCTGCCCGGCGCGTTTTTTCACGTTGGAAACGCATTATTCCACTGATCGGTCGGGATGGGGGCTATTTGAAAGAATTGCCCCATGGCGGCGGGATCGTCAAAGCCCGGCTTTCCGAATTTCCGGCGCATGGACCCTATGTCTCGGATAGGGCTTATCGTCGGGCGGTGAAAGAGGCGGAAGATGACGCCGGTTAGATCGGCAAGCCTTCGGGGCTAATTCAACAATTTTTTCTCGACAAACCGCTTTAAGGCGCGAAGTGGGATCGGTTTGTCGAGGATACCGAAGACATTGAGGCCGGCGTTGTTGGCATCTCTGACGCAATCAGCATGTCCGGACATGAGAATGATCGAAGGGCTGGGGCTCAGTTTTTTGATTAACCGGGCGACTTCGATTCCGTCCAGACCGGGCATCTTGATGTCGAGCAGGACAAGATCTGGGTGGTGTTTCTTAATGCAGTGAATGGCGCTGTAGCCGTTTTGCTCCTGCAGGCAATCAATGTCCATGGTTGAGAGAAATTCGGTTAGCTCTTTTAACTGCAGGGGGTCGTCGTCGACGATAAGAATCGATTTGCGATTTGCTATCATGCCGCTGTCTTTGCTTCCTTTATCTTGGGCTTTCCATGTTCGATGTCTAGATTCTAACCGACTTTCGGATCGAGTGCGCGGAGTAGTTTAACCTCAAAACAGGCGCCCGTTGCAGTATTTGTGGCGGCAATCTGTCCGCCCATCGCTTCGACGATGCCCTGGGTGATGGAAAGCCCCAGGCCGGTCCCCTTGCCGACCGGCTTCGTCGTAAAGAACGGATCAAAAATTTGATCCAGGTCTTCTGCCGCGATGCCGGGGCCATTGTCGGAAACCCGGAGACGCACCTGATCCTGGCCGTCGGCGCGGATTTCGACGTCGATCCGGCCTTCTTTTTCGGGTGTCTGAGAGGTCTGCGTACGGCTTTCCACAATGGCATCCCGCGCATTGTTCAGGAGATTCACAAGTACCAGTTCTATCTGGTTCGGGTGTCCGGTTACAGTGATGGGGCCTTGGGAAGGCTCGACATGCAATCGAATGTTGTCGATGCGAAACTGGTCCTGGATCAGTTGCATGGATCGCTTCGCAATAATTTCCAGATCAAAGCTTTCCGATCTCTTTTCATCCAGGCGGCTAAATGCCCGAAGATGGTTGATGATGTTGCCCATCTTTCCGGCCTGTTGCGCAATAAGCCCAAGCTTTTCTTCCGTGTATTCGCCGCTTGGTTCGTCGGCTTGCTCGCGTAGGAGTGCGTTTTCCGCTGCCATGCGGATCACGTTCAAAGGCTGGTTCAGTTCATGGGCGATGCCGGCGGCCATCTGCCCAAGGGTGGCAAGCTTTGACGCCTGAAGAAGCTGAATCTGCACAGCCTTTTGTCCGGTGATGTCGCGCAGGATGGCGATGTGCATGTTTTCACCGGCGTAGGTCATGCCGCTTGTTGCGACATCGACCAGAAAGGTGGTGCCGTCCTTTCGTTTTGCGACCAACTCGCGGGGCATGGCAGTCGCTCCCCATTGCCACGGCGCATCCGGGTTTTTCGGCCCGGATGTGGCATCTATGTTGTATGCGCCTGGAACAAGGTCTTCGAAGCGCATTTCCCCGGTGCATTCCTTTTCCGTATAGCCGAACATGTCGCCAATCGCCGAATTGACGGACAAGATGCGTCCCGATGTGGCGACGGTGACAATGCCGTCGCGCACATTCGCCATGATGGCGTGAAGATGTTGTTGCAGCGAGATGGTTTCGGCAAAGGTTTTGCAGATGCGCCGGCTTGCGAGAAGAATTAGGATGCAGTAGATGGCAACCAGCATCGCCATGATTGGGGCATCGGTCAAAAAAAGGCGAACGCCGATCGGTGGTAAACTGGTTAGGAAAAATGCGTGGAACGTTGGCAAATGCGGGCCGGAGACCGCCAGCGATGCCGTTGCCACACCGCCGATGACGCAGATAAGAAACGTTTGCAAATATGGGTTTTCGGGAACGAAAAGAAACGCACTCGCAAGGCCCCACAGGATGCCCGCGCTGCCAGCGCCGATGGTTAAGCAATGCGCCCATCGATGAACATTCGCGGCATCAATCTGGACTTTTTGGAAGCGGGCCCAGAGGCCGACACGCAACGCGGAGACGAGCAGGTTCCCGGTAAGCCAGAGCGTAAGAACAGGGCCGGAGATGGTGCCTGATAGGACGACGACGACGGCAGTAGCGGCGGCAAAATTTGCCGCCACCGCAACCGGAATGTTGCGATAGGAAAGGGGAATAAGTGTGGTGAGGATCGGATTGGAACGACGTTCTGGCATGGTTCCCCGCATTTGAATGCCTAGGGGCCACATCCTAGCACAACGGCCTTGGCCGGGAACGGGCCTTCCAATATCAGAAACGCGAAAAACGCCGGGTGGCGAAGCTAGGCCGAGCGCAGCTTGGCACCGGGAAGCCGGGCCAGAAGGGCTTTCTGCTGGGAGATATCGCGCATAACGGCGATCCGGGTTTCTTCGCCGCGATACATCATTTTGCTCATCACCAGGTCGACGTGAAACATCGATCCGTCCTTCCGGTGCGCAATGTTCTCACGGGGCGAAATGGAAATGTTCTCACCCGCGCCATATTTGGGGACGTCTTCCTGCGCATAACTCGTCGGGATGAGCGTTTCGAAGAAAGGCTTGCCGATGCATTCGGCTGCCTTGCGGTCAAACATCTGTTCGATGGCCGGATTGACGGATGTGATGAGCCCGGCTTCGTCGACCGTTACGATGCCGTCGAACACATGATCCAGCGTAAGGCGCAATCGCTCCCGCTCTTCGTGGAGCGCCTGTTCGGCGAGTTTGATATCGGTCACTTCCGTGGCCGCGCCCCGATAACCCTGGAAAGTGCCGTTTCCGTCAAGAAGGGGCTTGCCGCACATCTCAAAAAACCGCACCTCCCCTTCCGTTGACTGGTGTTGGCAGAGGATGCTCCGGAAAGGAAGCCGTTGTGCAAGATGATGGCCCATGCTGGCGGCGCATTCCGGGTCCATCTGGCAGCCTTCAACTTCGCTCGGCTGACGGCCAAGCAGGTCTTCTGAATGCAGCCCGTCGGACTGGCCTTCCAACCCGGAGATGTAGGTGAAACGCAATTCCGAATCCATTTCCCAGAACCAGTCGGCGCTCGCTTCGGCAAAGTCCCGGAACTGTGTGACGGCGGCGTCGCGCATTTGTTGCAGATGAACGGTTTTGGCATAGGCTTGGCCGACGCGCTGGCTCAAAAACAGCATGGCGGCGAGAAAAATCACGATCAGCACCGCCATCGTTCCATGCAGCGGATTGTCGCGCATTAGAAGGTACAGGATGGGGGGTGAGAGGCTTGTCAGGGCGAAGGCGTAATAGGCGGGTGTGTATTGGCTGTGGCTGGCCAGTGCGCCGGCCGTGATGCCGCCGATGACAAAGAAGATAAAGAGTTGAAGATAGGGGTCTCCCGGGACGAAAAAAAAGATGGCGGAAAGCCCCCACATGATGCCTGCGGTCCCGGCACCCAGTACCAGAAGAGTCGCAAAATGACGGGCATTCGCAGCAGTGATGGGGGTTTGGCGCTGCCACTGCCAGAGGGCGAGGCGCGCGAGGGTGATCAGGGTGATGCCGCCAAGCCAATAGGCCAGGGACGTGTGCGCGATCACATCGTGCATGACGACCACGACGAAAAGGGCGGTTATGACATTTGCGATGGCATTGA
>CAYTAE010000122.1:0-4971 GCA_964435655.1 uncultured Rhodospirillaceae bacterium | reverse complement strand
GCAACCCGACAAGGGACAGCACGGAAAAACGGCCACCGATCCCGGGGTCGTGATCAAGACAGGGGATCGACCAGCGTTTGGCCTGACGGCGCAGCACGTTGTCGTTTGGTTCCGTGACGATGGTGAAATGTTTGGCGATGGCGCCGTCACTTTGCTGCGTGCGCATCCAGTCGAGGGCAGCAAAAAACTGGGCCAGGGTTTCTGCCGTGCCGCCGGATTTTGAAATGATGAGGAACGCCGTTTTTTCGGCAGGTAGTTTGTGAAAAAGATTCGTGAAGCTTTGGGGGTCGATGTTGTCTAGAAAATAAAGACGCGGCGCATCCCTGGGTGGCCCAAATTCACTGGTGCAAAGCGCGGTCAGGGTCTGGCCACCGAGGCTGGACCCGCCGGTGCCGAGAAGAACGATATGTTGAAAGTCTTGCCGGTGACGGTTGGCGACGGCGGCAAGTTTGGCCAGATCGTCTTTGGCTTCGGGCAGGGCAAGCAGCGCCAGGCTGTTCTGGGCGCGATGGGATCGCAGGCTTTCGATTCCGGCAGCCGTTTTTGCAAGCCAGGCTGCGAACGCGGCTTCACAAAGCCCGCCTTCGCCGATTGCCGCGTCGAAGCAGGTTTCAATGACTTGCTGATAGGGCATGTTTGGGTGGTCCATCGCGTGGCGTCTCGTCCGGGTCAAGCCTATCAGAAGGCCGGGATGCGGAAAAGGCGTCGCGCGCCCCGGCTATTCGATGGCTGGGGCGGCGGGTGTGACCCCTTCCGGTTTTCCGACGATGACGACGTTCAGGGCCTCGGGCTTCAACAGCCGTCTGGCAACGCGGGTAACGTCTTCAACCGTAACCGCCGCGATATAAGCGTTGCGACGTTCGAGATAGTCGATGCCAAGGTGATTTTTCTGAATGGCAACGAGAACCCCGGCGATTTGGTTGGTGCTGTCGAGGGAAAGGGGAAAGGCGCCGGTAAGATAGGTTTTGGCGTCTGCGAGTTCCGTTTTCGAAACACGCGTCTCGGCCATGCGTTTCCACTCGGCGCGGACAAGCGCCAGGGCAAGGGCTGCCCGGTCGTTGCGGGTCGCCAATCGGCCCATCAACAGGCCGACATGGTCGAGGGGTTGGAGCGTGCTGTAAACGTAATAGGCAAGGCCGCGCTTTTCGCGAATTTCCTTCATCAGCCGGCTTCCCATGCCCCCGCCAAGCAGATGGGTCATGACGTAGGCGGCGTAGTAATCGGGGTCTGCCCGTTTGACGCCGGTTTGTCCGAAAGTGATGACGCTTTGCGGGATCGGTTTTTCAACCACCAGCACCTCGCCCTTTTCCTTTACGACCGCTTCGCCAAGGGGGGCTTTGTTTTCAGGCTTTGCGGGAAGGGCGCCAAAGGTTTGATCGAGAAGGGGGCCAAGTTCCGAAGGCGCAATGTCTCCGGCAACGCCGATGATCAAATTTTCACGTGCGAGATGGCGACGCACAAAGCCGCGCAGAGCCAGACCATCGATTGCACGAACGCTTGCTGCCGTTCCGCGCCGCTGTTTCCCATAGGCGTGATCCGGAAAGGCGGTGCGAAGCCAGAGGCGCTGGGCAATGGTATCGGGGTCGGTTTCCAACTGGGCTAAATTTGTCAGAACCTGGTTGCGAATGCGTTCGATTGCCGGCTTGTCGAAACGCGGTGCGACAAGCGCCAGACGCAAAAGATCAAACGCGATTTTGCGGTTTTCCCGAAGCGTCTTCAGGGTCCCGGAAAAATCGTCGCGACCGGAATCGAAGCGCAACGAAATGGCATTTTCTTCAAGGGCCTGACGGAAGCTTTTCGAATCAAGCGATCCCGCGCCTTCGTCAAGAAGCCCGGACGCAAGATTGGCAAGGCCTTCCTTTCCTTCCGGGTCCATAACGCCACCGCTTTCCCGAAAAAGAATTTTCACGGCAATGACGGGTACGGATTTGTCGTGGGCAAGCCAGGCTTCGATGCCGCCGGCGCTGACAACGCGTTCGATCGGCAATGCCGAGGCACTGCCGGGGGTCAGCAAGGCAACGGCAATGCCAAGCATGCCGAGCGCGCGGTGCAAACGGCTTCGGGTTTGCCGGGGCTGAAACATAATTTTTTGAAAAAGGACCCTTTGCAAAATCATGGGTGCGGCCCGTTTTCCATGGCGGGGACTTCGGCTGGAAGCAGCAGGCCGGTCGCCGAACGTTGGATACGCAAGACGTTTTTGGCGGCTTTGATCACCTGGGCCGCCGTGACTGTTGCGATGCGCTCCGGCCATTGTTCGACAGCGGCCACCGGAAGTCCGACGGCAAGCGCGGCACCCAACATCTGGGCGCCGGTATCGAGGCTGTCGCGGGCATAAACGGCGCTTGCGCGCAGACGGCGGATTGCGCGTGCGACGTCTTCCTCTTTGACGCCCTGGTGCAGCAGTTTTTCAATTTCTGCGTCCACCGCCGCTTCGATGGTTGCAATGCTGACGCCTGGAACCGGTGCGCTGTAGACCGAAAAACTTGCCGGGCCACGGGCCACGGGGTCGTAATAGGCGCCGGCTGCGGCGGCGAGTTTCTGTTCGACGACAAGCTGCCGGTAAAGCCGGCTGGTGCCGCCGCCGCCAAGAATTTCAGCCAAGACCTCAAGCGCCTGGGCTTCACCCGCCGCCGCGCTTCCTTGGTTCGGTGCCAGGTAGCGACGGAGGAAGGAAGGTTGGCGCACTTCGGTCGAACGCATCACGACTCGGCGCGCTTCCTGGATGCCGTCTTCCTGATCGGTCCCATGGGAGCCGATTTCACGCCGGGGGATGGCCCCGTAAATTTTTTCAGCAAGCGGACGCAGCTTTGCTGCTGTTACGTCGCCGGCAACCACAAGAATGGCGTTGTTTGGGGCGTAGTAACGTCGATAAAAGGCCAGCGCGTCCGCCGTCGTCAGGTTTTCAAGTTCATCGGCCCAGCCGATTACCGGTTTTCCGTAAGGGTGATTGCCGTAAAGTGCTTCGGCGACTTTTAGGCTTAGCTCTGCCGCCGGATTGTTTTCGAACCGTGAGCGGCGTTCCTCCAACACAACGTCGCGTTCCGGCAGGACAATCGGGTCCGTAAGGACCAGATTCTGCATCCGGTCCGCCTCCATCTTCATGACGCGTTCCAAGTGCTCGCTGGCGACCGTTTGATGATAGGCGGTAAAATCCTGAGCGGTAAAGGCGTTGTCGGTTCCCCCCAGGCGGGCCACAATTTTCGAAAACTCGCCTGGGGCCATCACCTTCGTGCCCTTAAACAGCAAATGTTCGAGAAAATGCGCCAGCCCGGATTTCCCCGGCGTTTCGTCCATTGCGCCGACTTTGTACCAAACCATATGGGTAATGGCGGGGATTCGCGGATTGGGAATCACAACGACGCGAAGGCCGTTTTTTAAGGTAAAGACTTCCGGGTTGAAAATGGCCGCGGAGGCAAGGGAAGGCGTAAAAAGAAAAAAAGAAAACAGACCGAGAAAGGCGGCGCGGGCCACAAGCTTTCGATGGAAAAAGCCGCCAGGCCTATTCGTAGCCAAACGTATCGCCGCTGTCGTCGTCGGTTTCCGTGCCGGGTGCCGACGGCACAGGTTGGCCGTAGATCCGCCGGTATTCCTCGACCGGGTCAAGCAACGCTTCGTCCTTTTGTTCTTCTTCGCCCATGAACAGCAGGGTCTCGGTGAGAGAACGTTCAACCTCTGCGGGTGCGCCGCTTTCTGTGTTCAAGACGCGGCGGATGTTCGGGTCCGCCCGCATGCTGCCCGCCTGTTTCAAAAGGATGAGTTCCCCATTCGAGCGGGTGGCGGCATTGGCATCGTCCATTCCATATGGCCGGTCGTCCTTGATCCCAAAAACGGCCTTGCGGCTGCTTTCGGCTGGGTCTACGTCGTTCGGCCGGGCGGCGCCGGGCTTCGGTGGCCGTAGGCCATAATCCGGCGGCATGCTCAACGGGGGCTGGTTCACCACCTGAAATTCATCCGGGGGGTGGTTTTTTGTGCCGTAAATGAGGTCGTTTATGATCTGGCAGCCGGAAATCGCCGGGGCAAGACCAAGCAAAAGGAATGTCAGGCAGATACGGTAACGGGCCACGAATTCCCTCACTTCTTCCAGGGAGCTTTCAGGATGCCTCTTTATTTAGGCAATTCTCGCCGTTCCAGCAAGGCATCGATCACGATCATCGCGACGCCAGCGCAGATGGCCGCGTCAGCCAAGTTAAAAGCCGGCCAATGGATGTCAAGGGCGTGAAAATCCAGAAAATCGAAAACGGCGCCATAACGCAGCCGGTCCACCGCGTTGCCAAGGGCGCCGCCGACGATAAGGCCGACGCCCCAGCCGGTCCAGGGCCGTTGCGTGCGCCCAAGCCAGATCATCAGCAGGAAGGCGGCGCTGAAGGAAAAAAGGGCGAGGACCATTGGTGCCGGTGCGCCTTCGCCACCCAGGATGCCAAAGCTTATTCCCTGGTTCCAGATGCGTACGAGGCTGAAGAAGGGGGCGAGGGGAAGAAACCCGTCCGGTCCCGTCAGCACATGGTTCAAAATCCACCATTTGCTTGCCTGGTCGAAGATGAGAACAAGGGTGGCAATCCACAGGCCTATCCGGATCATGATGGGGATGTTCCTTCTGTCGGGTCGCATTTCCTGACAATGTCGGCGCAGCGATGGCACAAATCGTCATGGTTGGCATCGGTTCCGACTTCTTTGAGAATTTTCCAGCAGCGCTCGCATTTTGTTCCCTGGGCAAGCTTCGGCACGACGGCAATTCCAGGCGCCTCGGCAAGGCAAAAGGCATCTTTCGGTGGCGTGCCTTCCGTTAGCTCAGCGCTGGACGTGATGAAACAATCGGCCGCGTCGATGCCCTGCAGCACGATCAGCAGCGAATGCGCCCGTTCGGCGTAGAGCGCGTACTGCAGTTTACGCAGGGTCTCGAGGTTGTCGGCAATTTCCGGTGCCGCATGCGCCGACGATGTCTCCGACATCCCAGTTCTTGAAATCCGCATA
>CAYTAE010000121.1:2675-4980 GCA_964435655.1 uncultured Rhodospirillaceae bacterium | reverse complement strand
CGGCGGCTTTGGCATTACGAAACGGCTTTGTGAGGAATTTTATGCGGGCGGGGTCGATGTGTTGACCCTTGGCAACCATGCCTGGGCGCAACGTGAAATTGTCGGCTATATCGATTCGGACCCGAAATTGCTGCGGCCGTTGAACTACCCGGAATCGACGCCGGGTGTTGGCAGCGGGCTTTATACAACAGCAAAGGGCGAGCGCGTGCTTGTCCTGCAGGTCATGGGCCGTCTTTTCATGGAGCCCGTCGACGACCCGTTTGCAGCGGTGGAAAAAATCCTCGCCAACCATCGTTTGGGCGGCAGCGTCAGCGCCATCTTTGTTGATGTGCATGCCGAGGCGACGAGCGAGAAGATGGGCATGGGGCAATATCTAGATGGGCGGGTGAGCCTGGTTGCCGGAACCCATACTCATATTCCAACGGCGGACGCCCAGATTTTTCCGGGCGGGACGGCGTACATCTCGGACGTTGGCATGTGCGGCGATTACGATTCGGTGATCGGCATGAAAAAGGAAATCTCGATCAAGCGTTTCCTTCGTCCGCTTCGCACGGAACCCTTCAGCCCGGCGGAAGGAGAGGCCACTCTTTGCGGTGTCTTTGTTGAAACGGACCCGAAAACCGGTCTGGCAACGCGCGTCGCCCCCCTTCGCATCGGGGGTCGCCTGGCCCCGGCCTGGCCCCTTGAGGGTGCGAATGAAGGGGAAAGGCCGGATGCCTGAAAAAGGCGGCAACGCCTACGGCTTTCGTGCATTGGCCCCCATCATCTGGTATAGAGGACACACCCGTCCCTCAAGTTCAGCGTAGATTCGAATGGCAGGCCATTCCAAATTCAAGAACATCCAGTATCGCAAGGGCGCGCAGGATGCGAAGCGCGCCAAATTGTTTACGAAAATCATCCGGGAGTTGACCGTGGCGGCACGCGCCGGCGGCGGCGATATGGACGGCAATCCTAGGCTGCGCACGGCGGTGATGACGGCGCGGGCGGCGAATTTACCGAAGGACACCCTTGAGCGCGCGGTCCGGCGCGGCGCCGGTGACGATGACGGCGTCAATTACGAGGAAATTCGCTACGAAGGCTATGGACCGGGCGGGGCAGCCCTGATCGTTGAGGCGCTGACGGACAATCGCAACCGTTCGGCTGCCGAAATCCGGACCGCTTTTAACAAGCATGGCGGCAGTCTTGGCGAAATCAACAGCGTGATTTTCCAGTTTGAGCGCGTCGGCATGCTTCAATATCCGGTGGACAAGGTCGCTGAGGCGGTTTTGTTCGACGCGGCGCTGGAGGCGGGCGCGGAAAATGTTGAGACGGATGCGACGCTGCACGAAGTGACCTGCGCGCCGGATGATTTCAATGCGGTTCGCGAGGCACTTGAAAAGGCCTTCGGGACACCGGACAGCGCCGGGCTGGTCTGGAAGCCGAAGACGACAGCGCCGGTAAGTGACGGCGACGTGGAAACCCTTTTTCGCCTGATCGAAGTGCTGGAAGACAATGACGATGTGCAGACAGTTTCGGCGAATTATGAAATTTCCGACGCGGCACTCGCAAAGCTGAGTGTCTGAGCAGGCGGGATTGCCAAGGGTAGGTGCATGCGACTTCTCGGTCTTGATCCGGGCCTTCGAAAAACAGGGTGGGGCGTGATCGATGTTGAAGGCAATCGGTTGCGCCATGTGGGGGATGGTGCCGTGTGCCCCGATGACGCCGCGCCGATGTCCGAACGTCTGGCCCAGCTTTACGACGGCCTTTGTGAAATCATCAAGGCCTGGCAGCCCGATACGGCGGCGGTCGAAGATATCTTCGTCAATCGCAACCCGGCGACGACATTAAAGCTTGGCCTTGCCCGTGGGGTTGTGTTGCTTGCGCCGGCAAAGGCGGGCCTTGACGTTGCGGAATATTCGACGACTCTCATCAAAAAATCGGTCGTTGGTACCGGCCATGCGACAAAAAAACAGGTCGGCATGATGGTTGCCACCCTTCTTCCCGGCGCCCGTCCGGAAACGGAAGATGCCGCCGATGCGTTGGCCGTGGCGATTTGCCATGCCCATCACCGGGCGACCTGGCAGCGTTGGACGGATGGGGCAACAAAGGAGGCGCGCCTGTGATTGCCAAATTGACCGGCGTTCTTAATGAGGCCGATGGCGACGGCGTTGTCGTTGATGTTGGTGGCGTCGGCTATCTTGTTTACGCGTCGGCGCGTACGCTTCGCACTCTGCCGGGCGCGGGTGTGCAGGTGTCTTTGTTTATCGACACCCATGTGCGTGAAGATCACATCCATTTGTTTGGCTTTGTCGATGTTGGCCAGCGA
>CAYTAE010000121.1:0-2665 GCA_964435655.1 uncultured Rhodospirillaceae bacterium | reverse complement strand
CTGGTTCCGGCTTTTGCTGACCGTTCAGGGGGTTGGTGCGAAGGCGGCATTGGCCATTCTTTCCGTGCTGGAACCGGACGCCCTGGCCCAGGCCATTGCCGCCGCCGACGCGCCCGCAATCACCCAGGCTCAGGGTGTGGGCGCGAAGCTTGCCGGGCGCGTTGTCAGCGAATTAAAGGACAAGACCGGCAATCTGGTTCTTGGTGGCGTTGCGGCAAAAGGGGCCACCGGCGTTGCCGATGGCGTTGCGGCGGACGCGGTTTCGGCGCTTGTTAATCTGAACTACCGGCGAGACGAAGCCTTCGGTGCCATTGTCAGGGCGCAGCGTGATCTGGGTCCAAAGGCGCAGATTGAGGCGTTGATCCAGGCGGGCCTGAAGGAGCTGGCGTCGTGACGGAGGAACGCGTTGTGCAAGGCGATCACGTAACGACGGATGCGCCGGACGTTTCGCTGCGGCCGAAAAAGCTTGCTGATTTTATTGGCCAGGAAAGCCTTCGCGAAAATCTTCGTGTCTTTATCAAAGCGGCCAGCGCCCGGGGCGAAGCTCTGGATCACGTTCTTTTCCATGGGCCGCCGGGCCTTGGCAAGACGACTCTTGCCCAGATTGTCGCCCGCGAGCTTGGCACCGGGTTTCGGGCAACATCGGGACCGGTCATTGCGCGCGCCGGCGATCTGGCGGCGATCCTTTCGAATTTGGAGCCACGGGACGTGCTCTTTATCGATGAGATCCACCGGCTGAACCCGGCAGTTGAAGAGGTTCTTTATCCGGCGATGGAGGATTTTCAGCTGGACTTGGTGATCGGCGAAGGTCCGGCGGCGCGCTCCGTCCGCATTGATCTGCCGCCCTTTACCCTGGTGGGTGCGACCACGCGATCGGGGTTGATTACGTCGCCCCTTCGCGAGCGTTTCGGCATTCCGATGCGTTTGACTTTCTATCAGCCCGAAGAGCTTGAAACGATCGTGCGCCGGGGTGCCGATCTTCTGGAAATGAAGATGACGGCGGATGGGGCCGCTGAAATTGCCCGGCGTTCCCGTGGCACACCAAGGGTGGCCGGGCGGCTTCTTCGGCGCGTGCGGGACTTTGCTGCCGTTGGGAAGGTGGCATCGATCAATGCCAAGGCGGCAAACGCGGCGCTATGCCAGCTTGACGTTGATGCGCTTGGCCTTGATGCGATGGACCGGCGCTATCTTTCCCGGATTGCCGCGCATTATGCCGGCGGCCCGGTCGGCGTTGATACCCTTGCCGCAGGTCTTTCCGAACAGCGCGATACGATTGAAGAAGTGATTGAACCTTTTCTTATTCAGCAGGGTTTTATCCAGCGGACGCCACGCGGGCGAATGTTGACCGCGATTGCGTACCGTCACCTTGGGCTGGAGGCGCCGAAAACCCTTACCCAGTTTGACCTTCTTGAAGGCGGCAGCGATGGGGAGGGTGGATGACCAAGGCTTCGAAGCGGCCCAGCGATGACGGCCATGTGCTTTCCGTTCGCGTCTATTACGAGGACACGGATGCGGCGGGGATTGTCTATTACGCGAATTATCTGCATTTTGCCGAACGTGCACGCACGGAACTTCTGCGAAGCCTAGGCTTTGCGCGAACGGACCGGACCCATGGGGTTGCCTTTGCCGTTCGCAGCTGTGCCGTTGATTATCTGGCCCCCGCCCGTCTTGATGACTGGCTCGACATTGAAACACAGCTTGTTAACCTTCAGGGTGCCAGCCTTGAAGTTGCCCAGACGATCCGACGGGATGGAAAAACGCTTGTCCACCTGACGGTGCGCATGGCCTGTATGGATGGCGATGGTAAAGTCGTCCGCATGCCGACAGAATTGCGGGAGGCCCTGAAGGCGGGTTTGTCCTGTTCCCCATTCAAGGTGGGTGCATCGAAGGTGCACACATCCAAGACGAGACGGAGTGCTTGATGGAAAATGAGGTTATTGAATCCGTTGCCGTGGGGCAGTCGGTTGCGTCGGCGGATATATCGGTGTGGGGCCTGTTTATGCAGGCCGATCCGATTGTTCAGGCGGTGATGCTGTTGTTGTTGGTGGCCTCCTTCTGGAGTTGGGCAATCATCTTTGACAAATTGATGAAGCTGCGTCGGTTGCGTGCAATTGCCGATAGTTTCGAAGAGGCTTTCTGGTCAGGCGGTTCGCTGCTTCACCTTTACGAGCGTGTCGGCGTTAATCCGAAGGACCCGATGTCGGCGGTGTTCGGCGCTGGTATGCGAGAGTGGAAGCTTGCTTCCGAAGGGAATGCGGCGATGTCGGAAATACGAACCGGCAGCGTGCTGCAACGGGTTGAACGCGCCATGCGTCTTACGCTCGGCCGTGAGCTGGATGCGTTGGAGCGCCATCTGACCTTTCTTGCCTCGGTCGGTTCGACGGCACCCTTCATCGGTCTTTTCGGCACGGTTTGGGGCATCATGAACAGCTTTCAGGCAATCGCGATTTCGAAGAACACCTCTTTGGCGGTGGTGGCGCCTGGCATTGCCGAGGCCCTGTTTGCGACGGCGATGGGGCTGGTTGCCGCCATTCCGGCGGTGATTGCCTATAACAAAATTTCGAATGGGCTGAACAGCTATGCGAATCGCATTGATGGCTTTTCCGATGAATTCAGCGCCATTCTGGCGCGTGAAGCCGAGGGGACGAGTTGGTGATGGGGGGCG
>CAYTAE010000120.1:0-5063 GCA_964435655.1 uncultured Rhodospirillaceae bacterium | reverse complement strand
GAGAGTCCGACCGAGGACGCGGATGCCATGAAGGGCCGTCCGCCACTCGCGACGATCAAAGGCCAGGGCCGAGAGGGTTAGAAAAAGCGCGCCTGCCGCGCCTGCCGCGCCAAGGATCGCCGGGCCGAACCCATCGGCGCCGATAGGCAGTTCCAATGCGATGATTTCCCGAAACAAAAGAGCCCCGGTAAAGCCGCCCAGGCCGCTTTTCAATTGCCAGCCGTCCGGTTGGCCAAGGGTGGCAAAGGCCAGGCTTGCCGCCAGCAGGGCAAAGGGAACCAAGGCCAGTCGCATCCAGACACGGCGGATCCCCCGTTTTGACAGGATGCGCCAGCTCCAGGCCAACAAAAGCGGAATTAACACAAGGGTGGCCAGGCCCAGGGTTTGCAGCAGCAAATCGGCGACCATCGCGCCCGGCGGCCCGACCCAGTTTTCGACCGGCCCGCTGGTGGCGCTGTTTAGAGACGGGTCCGTCGGATCATAGCTGATGAGTGCCAGTGCGAGACCCAGCGCCAGCAGCGCGAATGCAATCCCGGCCGCCTCGATCCCGCGATGGCGCAGGAAATCGCGAATGCCGGCTGGCAGGAACGTCGTTTTTGTTGAACGTGCTGATTTCATGGCGCCGATCTCATGGCCGTGTTTCAGACAGGGGGTGGGCCCCAATGCACCCAAAGCGCGAATATCTTAATCCCCGGGCCTTGGCGGAAACAAGCCTTGTCCCTGAATTTACCACAGGATGTTGCGGGTAGAGGGGTTTAAACCCCTATATTTTCCTTGTCCAGGGATGGCTTGGGGCAGTGGAAAAGCGCCGTGCCGCAATAAAAAACCGCCCGGAAGGCGATCCTTCCGGGCGGCAAGGTTTTGGTGAAAGAAGGCGAGCTGTTTACAGCACGCTTTCTCCGTGGAGCTGGATGTCGAGGCCGGCGCGTTCATCTTCTTCTTTGACGCGCAGCCCGATAACCAGATCGATGACTTTTAGAAGGATGAAGGAAACCACCGCGCAATAGACAATGGTGGCGCCAATGCCATAGGCCTGGACCCATACCTGGCCGGGATTGCCTTCAAGCAGACCTGGGGTGCCGCCGATGGCTTCGACAGCGAAGACCCCGGTCAACAAAGCACCGACGATGCCGCCAATGCCGTGAACGGCGAACACGTCGAGGGAGTCATCGTAACCCAATGTCCGTTTCAGCCACGTTGCGGCCCAGAAGCAGACGATGCCGGCGGCGAGGCCGATAAACAGCGCCCCCATCGGATCGACGTAACCGGACGCCGGCGTGATGGCGACAAGACCGGCAACCGCGCCACTGGCAATGCCCAGCACGCTCGGCTTGTCATGGACAATCCATTCCGTAAGCATCCAGGCAATCGCGCCTGCAGCTGCCGCAATTTGCGTCACCGCCATGGCCATGCCTGCCAGGCCGTCGGCAGCCACTGCCGAACCGGCGTTAAAGCCAAACCAGCCAACCCACAGGAACGAAGCACCCATGACCGTCAGCACCAGATTGTGCGGAATGATTGCTTCCTTGCCATAGCCGGTGCGCGCGCCCAAAACCAGGCAGGCTACCAGCGCGGCAACGCCGGAATTGATGTGCACGACGGTTCCCCCGGCGAAGTCCAGCACGCCTTCATCTGCCAGGAAGCCCCCGCCCCACACCCAATGGGTGATCGGCGAATAGACCAGGATGGACCACAGCCCGACAAACACAAGCAGGGCCGAGAACTTCATTCGTTCGGCAACCGCCCCGGCAATCAGGGCCCCGGTGATGATGGCGAAGGTCATCTGAAAGATAATAAAGACAGATTCCGGTATCGAACCGTTGACTTGTTCCAAGGCCAGGCTCTTGAGGAACATATTGCTGAGGTCGCCGACATAGGCGCTCCCGGTTCCAAAGGCGAGGCTGTACCCGATCACCATCCAGATGATGGTAATCATGGAACAGATCGCAAAGCTTTGCATGATGGTGGAAAGCACGTTCGGCTTTCGAACCATGCCGCCATAGAAAAGGGCAACCCCTGGGATCGTCATCAACAGAACCAGTGCGGTGGCGGTCAATAGCCAGGCGGTGTCGCCACTGTTTAATACGGGTGCAGCTTCAACCACCGCTTCCATTGCCTCTTCCGCAAGCGCCGTGCCGCTGGAAATGGCAAGCGCAAAAAATGCAAATAGCAGTCTCCTCATGGGGGCTCTCCTACAATGCTTCAGCATTTGTTTCGCCCGTGCGGATGCGAACGACCTGTTCAAGATCGAAGACGAAAATTTTTCCGTCGCCGATTTTATCCGTCTGAGCAGCTTTCATAATCGTTTCCATCGCCCGGTCGGCGAGATCATCTGGAAGCGCAACTTCGATTTTTACTTTCGGCAGAAAACTGACTTCGTATTCCGCTCCCCGATAGATTTCTGTGTGCCCCTTTTGACGTCCGAATCCTTTGACTTCCGTTACCGTCAGTCCCTGGACGCCGAGTTCAGTAAGGGCTTCACGCGCCTCGTCGAGCTTGAAGGGCTTAATGATGGCCATGATGAACTTCATTTTTCGATTCCTTGTGCTTGCATGGGCCAGTGGCCGTATGTCTTTCAAGAACCGTGCCGAAGCGCGTAAGCTCCGGAACCGCTTGAATCCATTAACGGATTTTTCAATGGACCCGGCCGATGCCGTGTCTACGGCAAAAAGTCGCATAATTTTTATTCAAACAAGCCGGTTTGATTAAAAATTAGGCTGATTTGGCGGGCGGCTAGGCCAGGGTTCGGCTGGACAAGGGCGGGAACAGGGGCGATGTTGGGGTTTCGGTGCAAAATGGCCTCCAGGCAAAGGCAAAATAGATGACGGATCGGAAAGACGTCGTAATCATCGGCGGTGGGCCCATCGGGTTGACCCTTGGCATTGCCCTTGGCAAGGTCGGCATCGCGACCGCCGTGATTGAGCGGGACGCGCCATCAAAAATGCGGGACGCGACATTTGACGGGCGGACATCGGCCATCGCCGGTGCTTCGCGCCGGGTGCTGGAGGGGCTTGCTATCTGGCCACAGATGGCGGCAGCGGCGGAGCCGATTCTCGACATCCGGGTTGCCGACGGCGCCTCGCCTCTTTTTCTTCACTACGACCACAGCCAGATTGGTACGGAGCCGTTCGGCCACATTGTGGAAAACCATATTGTGCGCCAGGAGCTTTTGAAATGTGCCGAGACGGTTTCGGCGTTGGAATTGGTGGCGCCGGCGCAGGTGACACGCCTTGATCGCGGCGACCACGGTGTTCGCGCCCATCTGACATCGGGCGCGGTGGTCGAAGGGGCGCTGGCCATCGCCGCCGATGGCCGTCGTTCACCAATGCGCGAGGCGGCAGGGATGTCCTGCCTGCATTGGGATTACAAACAAACGGCCATCGTCTGCACGGTGCGCCATGCGCGTCCCCATCACGGCGTTGCCGTTGAGCATTTTTTGGCGGCGGGGCCGTTTGCTATTTTGCCGATGACGGAACAGCGGTCCTCAATCGTCTGGACGGAAAGCCGCGCCCTGGCACCGGAATTGATGGCGCTGGATGCGGACGGGTTTCTTCGGGAGCTTGGCAGCCGTTTTGGCGATTATCTGGGGACCCTTGAGGTTGTCAGCCAACGATGGGCCTATCCACTGTCGCTGACCCTTGCCGAACGCTATTTCAGCGACCGGTTGGTCCTGATCGGGGATGCGGCCCACGGCATACATCCGATTGCCGGCCAGGGGGTCAATCTTGGTTTTCGGGACGTCGCCGCCCTGGCGGAATGTCTTGTCGATGCGCACCGTCTGGGTTTGGATTTGGGTAGCGGTACCCATCTCGAACATTACCAGCAGCTTCGCCGTTTCGATAATTTCATGATGGCGGCGATGACCGACGGCATTAATCGCCTTTTCTCAAACGATGTAAAACCGGTTCGCCGGGTGCGCGACATGGGCCTTGCCGTTGTCAACCGGCTGGCGCCGTTGAAACGTCGTCTCATGCGTCATGCGATGGGCATGCCCCGGGGTGGTTGGGAAAACGGCCCACGTCTTATGCGCGGCGAACCTCTTTAGACGCGACCGGTTTTTCTGTTCGGTGTTACGACCGGGTTTCGTTTTCTTCCAGGCTGCGTGCCGCGTCCACCAACATGATCGGGATGCCGTCACGAATGGGATAGGCAAGTTTCGCCCGGTCGCTAATCAACTCCTGGCGTTCGACGTCCAGACGCAACGGCCCCTTTGTCAACGGGCAGACGAGAATTTCCAGAAGCTTTGGATCGACACCGGCTTTTTCCCAAGCCATCGAATTTCCTTTCCTAATTCGGTTGCGCGTTCGCGCCAAGGCCGGGTGCAAGCAGCGTCATTTCCAGCAATGCTGTTAGTACCTGGCTACGTTCGGCAAGATTTTGACATTCAAGCAGGGCCTGTTTTTCATTTGCGGCGAACGGGCATGTCATGGCCAGCGAAATGACAAGCGGCTCGTCAGGCATGGCCGTGACAGCCTCCCATTCCACCTCAATCGCGTTTCGTTTGATAAAAAGGCGTAGCACATCCAACAAGCGACCGCGATCAATCTGGTTGGCGGGTTCCGGCTCCGGGTCTTCATAAAAACGGGAATAATCGGCGATGACGCGGCGATAGCCGTCTTGTTCGGGCAATTCGCGCGCGATATCAAATCGGCAGCTTCCCGTCAGCATAATCAGGAAATGCCCGTCCGCCGTTTCGTTAAAGGCGGTGATGCGGCCGATGCAACCCGTTCGGTAAAGGTCCGGCGTGTTGACAGCCGGTTCGCCGGATGCCGGTTCGCCCGCCAAAGGCTGAATCATGCCGATCATACGGTCCTTGGCCATGGCGCTGCTGACCATGCGCAGGTAGCGCGGCTCAAAGATGGTCAGCGGCAACACGCCGCGCGGCAGTAACAACGCGCCGGAAAGGGGAAAGATGGACGCCGCTTCCGGAAGGTCGCCGCCAAACATTTTATGAAAACAGGATGGAGGAAAGCTGTCGCCGCCCGGCGACCGTCAGGGGGTCGTCTTGCCCGATGGCTTCGAAAAATTTTAAAAGCTGTGTGCGCGCGGCGTTGTCGTTCCAT
>CAYTAE010000119.1:0-5116 GCA_964435655.1 uncultured Rhodospirillaceae bacterium | reverse complement strand
CTTCTCCATGATGAAGGCAAATGGGCGCTCGGTTGCCTGCATGGCTTGGTCCGCGGCCTCAAGCGCCTCGGGGATGGCGGCGGCGTCGACGGGGAATGGCCGATGAGGAATTTCCATGTCGTCCAGCAAACGCCCCGTAATCCGCCCCATCAACGCGTGCTGGGGTTCGTCGCCAAGCTCCGGCTGGCCGCGCCAGGTCGTCACCAGAAGGATGGGGATGCGAAAGGGGTGGGTGAGGGAAGTCAGCGGATTGACGGTGTTTCCAAGGCCGGAATTTTGGCACATGGCGACGCTGCGTTTCCCGGCAAGCCAGGCGCCTGCTGCGATGGCGATGGCTTCGCCCTCGCTGGTGGCGCCGATGTAACGAAGCTTTGGGTGGTCAATGGCGCGGTTGATGAACGGTGTCAAAAACGAGCAGGGAACGCCGGTATAAAAAGAAAATCCGCGTTCACGCGCCGGTTCTATGAACGCATCTGCATCGATCATAGAAAATTGCGTGCTTTCGCAAGGTCGAACGGGTCATCGATGTCCAGCCAATGACCGGTGATGTACTGAACCTGGATTTTATGCCCTGCCTCGACCAGGCGATTGAAGAGATCCGGCATGTCGGCTTTTTGCAGGCCGCCATCCGTTGCCATGACCTCAATTTCGTTGCGGACAATTTTTGCACCGGCCGGGCTTAGAAGGGCAAGCCCCACCCATTCGCCGGCAATGTCGTCGGCGGAAATTTCCGTTCCGACACGTAGCAACTGCGCCGTATCGCCCTCCAGATAGTCCGGGTGGAAGGGCTGATCACAATGCACGAAGTCCCGCGACTTTTTCTGGGTCTGGCGTTCTTTCCAAAGGGCATCGGCGACAACGGTGATGTCGGCATCCGATTCCTGAAGTTGGTCAAGGATGTAACTTCGATAAAGAATATCGCCATAGGAAATCAGACAGGGTCCGTCCCCCAACTGATCGCTTGCGCAAGCCAGCGACGCCACTTCGCCGGTTGTGGCAAAATTCGCATTCGGGCGAAGGTCGATCATGGGAACATTGATGGCTTCTTCGCAATAGCCGCTGACGACGGTGACGTTGCGGATGCCGCTCT
The DNA here is from genome assembly GCA_964435655.1 of uncultured Rhodospirillaceae bacterium. Taxonomy (GTDB): domain Bacteria; phylum Pseudomonadota; class Alphaproteobacteria. The sequence goes on along the minus strand of CAYTAE010000119.1, from coordinate 4,026 downwards.
CATGGATGGTTGCCAGCATCGTGCGCAGCAAAGATTTTCCGCGAATATCGATCATGCATTTTGGCCGGTTTTCCGTAAGCGGGCCTAGGGATTCCCCCCGAGTTGCTGCAAGAATAACGGCGCGTGCATTCTTGCCTTTTTGCGGCAGGTAGCGTCGCTCTGCTTCGGCCAATTCGGTCTGCCCGGAAAGCGCAAAGACGTCTTTCACCGGCGCAATGCTGTCTTCGACATGGACGAGACTTTTGTTTTCATAAATCTGCTTGCTGATGCTCCGCATGCCGGAGATCGCGGCGCGTAAATTGTGATTGGCCCAAATCACCGTCGAGATGTTCGCTTTTTCGAATTGTTCCGTCGGCGTGGAATAATACATCGTCGGCACAATGACGACGGGGCAAGTATCTCCCCATTCTTTCATGAAGGAAAAAATTTCGTCCGGCGTTTTTTCCTTGGAATGGACAAGCAGCGCATCGGCCCCGGCCCGGTGATAGGCTTCGGCGCGGCGCAGGGCTTCGTCCAGACCCCACCCGGCGATGAAGGCTTCGATGCGCGCGATGACACAGAAATCGGGGTCAAGCTGACTATCTTTTCCAGCCTTGATCTTGCCGCAGAATTCGTCGATGTCGGCCAGGGGCTGCCCTTCACCCAGGAAGGAATTCGTTTTCGGAAAGAGTTTGTCTTCGATGCAGACGCCGGCGATGCCGCGTTGGCAAAGCTTTGTCACCAGCCGGCGAACGTTGTTGAAATTACCGTAACCGGTGTCGCCATCGACCAGAATTGGGATCGTGGTTGCATCCGACATGAATTCAAGAATTTCAAGAACCTGGGTCCATGAGGCTTCGTTGTTGTCGCGTACGCCCAGTGCTGCTGAAATGGAAAGACCGGACGCCCAGATGCCGCGAAAACCGGCTTCTTCGACGATCTTTGCGGAAAGCCCGTTATGGGCTTCCATCAGGAAAGAAAGCTCGGGCGCAAGCAACGCGCGGTGCAGCAAGCCAGCCTTCGTAGGCTGGCGGGGGGCCTCCGGCGCGTGTTTTGGCGAAACCGTCATTGGGTTCAGATCTTTCGGAAAGGGACGCGTAACATTTATGTCATATCCCGTGGCTTTTCAAACGCCTATATGGGATTTTCCACGAAACGCGTGCCGCTGCAACTGTGCAAGGCCGCTTCTTCCGGCAAGATGCCGGGCGGGGTGGTGTGAAAGTTGAGGAACGTTTCTATATGAAAGCCATCATGCTTGCCGCCGGGGTGGGGTCCAGGCTTGGTCCCGGGGATCGCCTTCCCAAGGTGCTGTTGACATTTTCGGGCCGAACGCTGCTTGAGCGCCACGTTGCGATCCTGAAAGAGGCGGGATTGGAATCGCTCACCCTTGGGGTTGGCTATGAGGCGGAACGCATTGCCGCTGAAATTGCGCGGCTGAACGTGCAAGACTTCGTTCGCTTTCTCCCAAACCCGGATTATCGCAAGGGCAGTATCACGACCCTTTGGGCGTTGAAGAATGCCGTCCTTGCCGGTGGGCCGGTGCTGCTGATGGATGGCGACGTTCTTTATGACCGGCGTCTGATTGCCCGGCTTCTGGCATCTTCGCACGAAAATTGTTTTCTTCTTGACCGCGATGTCGAGGCGGGGGAGGAGCCGGTCAAGCTTGGCGTAAAAGAGGGTCGTCTTGTCGATTTTAACCGGAACCTTGCAAAGCCCCATGACTTTTACGGGGAGTCGGTTGGCTTCTTTCGCTTCGCACCGGCAATCGCGGCAAAAATTCTGGCCCATGCGGAACGTCGCTTGGGGCAGGGTGAAACGGATATCTGGTACGAAGAAGCCATTCGCGACACGCTCATGTCCGAACCGGAAGGCACGTTTGGGTTCGAGGACATTACCGGTCTTCCCTGGACGGAAATTGATTTTCCGGAAGACGTTCGCAAGGCCGAAGACGCGGTTTTGCCGAAATTGCTGACGTAAACCCTATACGCGGAAAATATAATCCGCCGGCCCTTGATAACCGTCGACGGGTGTCAGCGTGGCGGTTTTCAAATCCATTTGATAGGTGCCATAGCTAAGGGGGCCAAGCCAGTCAAAGACGTCCTGGGCGCGGTGGCCCGTGCGCGTCAGATGTTCATCGATGACTTCAAGGCAGATTGTGGGGCGAAAACGCGCGATGGTTTCGGCGCCGCCCTTCAGGACCAACATTTCAGCGCCCTCTACGTCGCATTTCATGAAATCGAGGCGCGAAAGATTTCGTTCTTTGGCATAGGCGTCAAGGGTTGTTGTCTGGACGCGCTCGGTCACATAGTCGCGCCTGTCTTCCATTCCGAAATGGCCAAGTCCGGTGCCCAGCCGGCCGGTTTCCTTCACGGGCAGGTAAAGGTCGATTTCTTCGGCCACATTGGAAAGCGCCAATCGGCTTGTTTCGACATTTGGCATTTTTCCTGCCACCGCTTCCAGAATGGAGGCGTTGTAGGGGGACGGCTCAAAACAATGCACGTGGACGTTCCCCTGATGCAGCCGGGCGAATTCTTTCGCGTAGTTCCCGACATGTGCGCCAATGTCGAAGACCACTCCGTTTTCCGGGATCAGCGTCCCCAGGCAGCCAATCACATGCCGGTCGCGTGACCGGTATTTCGTCCGGTATTTCAGGAGGAAATGTTCAAAACGCTGTAGGGGCGACCTGTAAATTCGCGTGCGGTCAAGCTGCTGGCCTTTTGGTCCCAAGAACGGACTCCTTCAAAACGGTGGTGAGCAATGCTGTTCCCAAAAGAAGCCATGCTTGAGAGAATTTCAATGTTTTTGACTCGTTCAGGAGGTAACGGGCGCATATTTTCCGATTACCACTCGTACCCCAGGGTTAAAAGATAGGTCTTGTCGGTGCGGGTCTTGCCCGGGGCTGGCGAATTGTCCCAGTCGATATTTGCCTGCAAGGTGGCGAGAAAACCGTGAATTAGGGGGAAGCGAAGGCCGCTATGAGTCCGAATGATGAGGTCGCTTGTATCCTCCAATCCTAAAAGCCCTTCCTGGAAATGAAAGGCCGTCATGCGGCTGCGAAACAAGTCTTCTTCATAATCGATGGACCATCTTGCGCTGGGATAGCTTGCATTCGTCTGGGTGTTGAAATTTTCCTTTACATAATTGATGCCGATTTCGGTGGAAAGGCGGCGTTTCTTCGTGTCGAAAAACTGATAGCCAGCGCCCCCACCTGTTGCTGTGCGAAGGTTTAGTCCCTGAAAAGGATCGCGCGCCACGGTCGCATTGAGGAATGCAAACCACTGTTTTGTAAGGAACTGATCGTATTTGGCCGAGGCAACCACATTGTCCTCGGATTTTTTGCCGCTGTCCTTTTCCCGGTTGTATTCGAGGGCAAGCTTCACCCGTTGGCGCTTCCTACGCACGGTTGTTTCGGCGTCTACGTGATAACTTTCTTTGTCCGTATTGCCGCCGGTGGCGCTAAAGCCAAGATTGAGACGGCCCTTCCATTCCAGTGTTTCGACCGCGACACCCGTCGGGGAAGCCCCTTTGGGAAGACCGGCCTTAGGAGCTGTGGCCAGGGCGGTGGTTTGTCTCGTCGCGGTTTGAATGTCTGTGAAGCGAAATTCCCAGACCTGTTTGACGTCCGGGGTGGTGAGTTGAAGCCTACCCCCATAGGCTGGCAACACCGTGCCTTCCAGCTTTGTGCCGCTTGCAAATGTTACGCGCAAGGACTGGTTCGTATGAATGGCGGCAATCGCTTCGCGGCGAATGTGAAGACGGTCCGCATAGGTCGTTTGCAAGGTGAGGTTCTGAGGATCGATCTCGGCGATGGTTCCGCTGAGGTGGTCGCCGGATTTCAGTAAAATGATATCTGCGGCGGCGACGCCTGGAAAAACGAGAAAAAGAACCAGGAGCACCAGAAAGGTCGGGCGCGTTTTTGGCAAAATTGGTTCAAAAGAACCATGGGCTGCTGTGTGTTTCATAGCCAAGTCATTGATTTCATGGTGGGCGCTACTGGGATTGAACCAGTGACCCCTGCCGTGTGAAGGCAGTGCTCTCCCGCTGAGC
>CAYTAE010000118.1:0-5141 GCA_964435655.1 uncultured Rhodospirillaceae bacterium | reverse complement strand
TTACCGGGCAGTTGATCGTTTTTTAGATTGAACTGTCCATATAGGCCTGAACGGCAAGCTGCATGTCCAGATATTCACGCGTTGTCAGGTGCTGCGTGTTGACAAAATAATCCGGAAGAGGGGCGTTTTCGCCTCTTAGGCGGCGATAGAGACGGTAGGCGTAATCGCTGACGTCTTCTTCACGCTGGGTGCCGTCCGGCATCTGGATGGTGCGTTTATAGGTATAGCTGAAGACCGGTTCCAGGCCGGAAGAGACGTTGTCTGCAAACAACGAGATTGTACCTGTCGGTGCAATCGACGTTAGCAGCGCATTGCGCATGCCTTTCTTGCGGATGGTTTCCCGGACGTCGGCATCCAATTCACCGATGGTTTGGCCTGCGAGGTAGCTTTCGGCATCGTAAAGGGGGAAGCAGCCTTTCTCTTCGGCAAGGGCCGCCGAGGTAAGATAGGCGGCACGTTGGATGTTGTGCATCCATTCCTTCGTTAGCTCGATCGCGCGTTTCGCACCATATCTGGCTTCGCAAAGAATAAGCGCATCCCCAAGGCCGGTCACGCCCAGGCCGATCCGCCGTTTTGCCTGGGCCTCTTCGCGCTGTTGCGGCAGGGGAAATTTTGAAATGTCGATCACGTTGTCGAGCATGCGCACGGCCGTGGCAACGAGCTTGGAAAGTTCGTCCGGGTCGATCCGCGCGTTTTCTGAAAATGGATTGCGAACCAGACGCGCCAGATTAATAGAGCCGAGTAGGCAGGCGCCGTAGGGCGGTAGAGGCTGTTCGCCGCAAGGGTTCGTGGAACGGATGTCTTCGCAGAAATAGAGATTGTTGCGCTGGTTGATCCGGTCGATGAAGATGACGCCGGGTTCCGCATAGGCATAAGTCGCCCGCATGATTTTGTCCCACAAAGTGCGTGCTGGCAGGCTGCTGTAACAAACGCCGTTGAAAACAAGTTCCCACGAAGCATCCTCTTTCAGCGCCTTCATAAACGCATCCGTCACCAGGACGGAGAGGTTGAACATGCGCAGGCGGCCCGCCTCCTGTTTTGCTTCGATGAAGGCCTCAATGTCGGGATGATCGCAGCGCATCGTGGCCATCATGGCACCGCGCCGCGAGCCGGCACTCATGATCGTTCGGCACATGGCGTCCCAGACGTCCATGAAGGAAAGCGGACCGGAGGCGTCTGCGCCGACGCCATGAACCGGCGCTCCTTTTGGCCGGATTGTTGAAAAATCATAGCCGATACCGCCGCCCTGCTGCATCGTCAGCGCCGCTTCCTTCAGGTTTTCGAAGATGCCGCCCATGTCATCGGGGACCGTTCCCATGACAAAGCAGTTGAAAAGCGTCACGTCGCGCTCGGTTCCGGCCCCGGCGAGGATGCGGCCAGCCGGCAAAAAACGGCAATCCGACATGGCATCGTAGAAGCGGTCCGCCCAGTGCGACGCATCTTTTTCCGGCTGGGCAAGAGCGTTCGCAACCCGCCGCCAGCTGTCCTCGATGGTCTTGTCCACAGGCTCGCCGGTCCTGGCCTTCAGGCGGTACTTCATGTCCCAGATTTGCTGGGAAACCGGAGCAATAGAGACCATGACGGCGCTTTCGCCTCGTGAATGGGTGGGCGTTGCGACTTCCCAGAATAATTGGGAAGTCATTCTAAACACTAGGATTTTTTAGATTTGGCCCTTGACTCTAAGGGGGTGGCCGCGCGCCGTCAAGGGAATGTTCCTGTTATGTTTCCACACGAGAGGTAGCCAGGAAGTCCATGTTTCCCCGTCATATTTTTGGGTTACACCGGCTTTTCAAGTTATCCACAGCTTCATCCACACTATTGCGCTGTAAAATTTTGGCACGGTGTTATGCCGGCTTTTCTGCTTCCTGGAGAAGCCCAGCGGTGGCGCTTTCGATCCGTTGCTCGACTTCTTCCAGAAAGGCCGATTTTTCAAGCCCCGCAGGAATGGGGGGCAGGAATTTCAGGACAATTTTTCCCGGGCGTTTGAGAAAACTTCGCCGGCTCCAATAGAGGCCGGAATTCAACGCCACCGGCACGACCGGCAGGCGAAGATGTGTGTAAAGCGCCACAATGCCTGCATGATAGGGGCGGTGATTCCCCGGCGCCACCCGCGTCCCTTCCGGGAAAATGACGATGGGGCGGCCTTCTTCGACGGCTTCTCCAGCGCTTCGTAGCATCCGCCGAAGCGCTGTTATGCCTCGCGTTCGGTCGATCGGCACAAGGCCAGCCTTCCAGACGTAAAGGCCGAAAACCGGTATGAGAAGAATTTCGCGTTTCAGAACGAAACTTGGATCGCGAAGGAGAAAAACATACGCCATCGTTTCCCATGCGGATTGGTGTTTCGAGGCGATAAGAAAGGCGCCCTTCGGCAAATGTTCCCGTCCGCGAATTTCAGCCGTAATGCCGACGACATGAGCCAGCAGCCAGGTCATGCCCCCCGTCCAAAATCGCTGTAGGTAAATCAGATAGCGCCTGGGAAGCAGCAGAATGGGCAGGCAGGCAAATGCGAGGAACGTCGTTCCGCCGAAAAACAGCAGGTTGAAAAGGGCGGATCGCAGAAAGGTCATGATGGCAAGAAGTCATACATGATTTTGGCTGCGAAAAAGCGTAAATGCGCCAAAAGAAATTTATGATATTCGATCAGTGCCAGTTTTGCCGATCCCGACCACAGCCACCATTGACGGCGATGGAAGTTTTTTGAGAAAACGGGGTGCGGAATGATCCTTACGCTTGGGAGCGCTTGGTAGAATTCCAATAGGCTGCGTGGCATGTGATAGCTCGCCGTAACCAGGCGCAAAGATTGTAGCTTTTCCTTCGTTGCCCAACGTGCCGTTTCGCGGGCATTGCCGATTGTGTCACGCGCTTCGTAGCCGAGTTCGATGCAGCAATCGGCATTTTCCGATGCCAGACTTTCTTCTGGAAAAATATCGCGTGCTTTTACATGCATATTCACGCCGGAAATAAAAAGTTTTTTTCCCATTGCGGATCGATAAAGGCGAACGCCAACTTCCAGGCGATTGCTGCCGCCTGTGAGAACGACAATGGCGTCGGTATGCGTTTCTGCGTCCAGAACGCGTTCCGGTATTTGTTCGACAAAGCGGACAAATCCGTAAGTCCAGGCCAACCCGATGCCAGCAAGAAAAAGGATAGCAAAAAGCCATGGCCTTCGTGAGGGGCGTTTGCGAAAAATAGGCGCCCGCCTCATCTTTCGTCCTCCAATAGGACATCTACCGCTTCGGAAAGGTTCTCATAGATTGCTACGGGAAGCACATGTTTTGGAAGCTTTGCCGCCTGGGTTGCGGCCCCCATGCCGGTGCGAACCAGGATTCGCGGACAATGTACTGTCGCCGCCGCTTCCAGATCGCGAAGCGCATCGCCAATCATTGGCGTTGTCTTTGGGTTTGCTGAAAATTGCCGCAGTGCGTCTATAAGCATGCCAGGATTTGGCTTGCGGCGCGGCCCCGGTGCATCGGGAGGGTCCGTGCAGTAGAAAATGGCATCCAGCGAGGCGCCATCTTTATGCAGTTCGTCGCGCAAATGGTTGTGGATATGGTGCAGCATGGCCATGTCGATAATCTTGCGGCCGACGACCGCCTGGTTTGTTACCAGCGCCACCCGGATATTGGCTTGATTGAGGCGTGCAACGGCTTTGCCGACGCGAGGCAGCATGACAAGCTCGCCTGGGTGCTTGACGTAATCCGTCCGGTTTTCGTTCAACACACCGTCGCGGTCGAGCAAGACAAGCCGCATGGCCTATAGCATCCGGGAAAGTTTTCGAAGCACCGTCATTCGGGCGGCCAGCATGGAAATAAAGGCCGTCGCGATTGGCAGAGCGGCGATGGCGATCCAATGCCGGGTCGTTAGGGAAAAGCCTTCGAGCATTTCAATGCCGAAACTTGCAACCAGTTTTCCCGTGATAAAGATTGTGAGGGCGGCGAGTGTGGCGCCCATTGCGCCGCCACGAAAGCCAACCCGCATCGCGTGGGATTGAAATTGTTTGGCGATATAGCTGTCCCGGGCACCAAATGTATGAAGAAGTGCAATCGTATTGTGATGGATTGCGAGCCCGGTATGCGTCGTGAAAATGATCATTGCAATTGCAGTCAGCCCGGTTAGCAGGACAACGAAGCCGCCCGCGAATTTGAGGAGACGTGCCAGGGCGGTCAGGCGTTCCGACCAGAGTTTGTGGTCGTCCAGAGAGGTGCCCGGCACTTCGGCGGCCAATTGTGCCCCAAGTGTTGCCAAATTGGGTGGTTGCGCCGTGTCCAGGGTCACGTCGATCAGTTTCGGCAAGGGCAATTCTTGAAGTATTTCTTCGCTGCCGAGCCAGGGTTCGAGCAAGGTTGCAATTTCCGCGTCTGTTAAGGGATTGACATGCAGGACGCCGGGTGTCTGTTGCAAAATCTCGATGGTTTTTGCGAGGCGGTCGTCGAAGGTGCCGGGAAAAGAATCCCCAGGACCGGGTGGCAGCAGTTGAACGGTGACGGTTCCGGAAAGTCCGTGGTCCCAGTGTTCAAGCGCCGTTCCGATGGAAAGCGCGCCGCTTAACGCAAGGCCGGCCAGAAACACCATCAGGGCGATGATCCACGGCAAGGTTCGTGCCGATGGGTCGCGGCGAAACTGAAGTTCGACAGGGCGTGAAAACATTCAGGCAGTTCCTTGTGTGCCGTTGTTTCCCGAAGCCATGATATCGCGTGGACGCGTTACGAGCTTTCCATTGGCAAGGCGGATCTGTGGGTATTCGAACTGCCCCACAAGCGCCTCGCTGTGGGTGGCAATCACAACGGTCGTACCGATTTTGTTGAGTTCTTCAAACAGGCGAAGGATGCGCATGGCGCTTTGTTCATCGACATTTCCGGTTGGCTCATCGGCAAGCAGCAAGCTTGGTCGTGAAATTACGGCCCGGGCAATGGCAACGCGCTGTTTTTGGCCTCCAGAGAGGGTTGGCGGCCGGGCGTTGATCTGGTCGGTCAGACCAACCCAGTTGAGCAGTTCCGTGACATGTTCGACGATTTGCTTTTTCTTCGCACCGGCAAGCCGTAATGGCAACGCGACGTTTTCAAGGGTGGAGAGGTGGTCAAGCAGACGAAAATCCTGAAAAACAATGCCGATACGCCGCCGCAGGGCCGGTAGAGCGGGGC
>CAYTAE010000117.1:0-5175 GCA_964435655.1 uncultured Rhodospirillaceae bacterium | reverse complement strand
GTTGCTTCGGGACAGATCGCAAAAGGCGTGCCGTCTGAAATAGCGACAACGTTCTGGATGACAAAATTGTCGTCCACGCTTATCCGCAGGGACATGTCGTGGATGGGTTCCCCTGCCGGAATTTCGCCTCGGTATTGATTGGGAAAGGCATAATTTTTTCTGTCCGTCAGGTGCCCCTCGATTTCCCAAAGGCCGTCTTCACGTTCAAAACCGTGAATTTCGATTTTCCGGGTATGGATTCGCTTTCTTGGTTTGGCAAGGGGAAGCGGCATGGGCGTGGCCCGCCTTTCTTGGAAAGGGGTTGCGATATAAAGAGTGGCGCGTCTATTTTTTTGTTGCGGGCAAGGCGCTGGGCGGCACGATGCGCACGGACGTAATTTGGTTGCGATAGCGCCGCAAAATCTCAAAGCGAAATCCGTGAAATTCAAAGGTCTGACCAACGTTTGGAATCTGGCGGGCCTCATGAAGCAGCAGGCCGGCGAGAGTGGCGGCCGGTTCGTCAGGCAATTTCCAGTCGAACTCACGATTTAAATCGCGCAACGTTGTCGTGCCTCGGACGGTGATGGATCCGTCGGGTTGGGGGCGGATGCCGGGGATGTTGAGGTCATGTTCATCGGATATTTCGCCCACGATTTCTTCAAGGATATCTTCCAGGGTGACGATTCCCATCAGGGCGCCATATTCGTCGATGACCAGGGCCATGTGTTCGTGGCGTTTACGAAAGGCCTGCAATTGCGCAAGCAGCGTCGTCGATTCCGGGATAAACCAGGGCTTTGCAGCAATCGCAATGACATCAAGATCGTCAAGGTTTCCTTTGCGTTCATGGACGGCGCGCAACATGGCCTTGGTGTGCAGGATGCCGACGATGTTGTCGGCTGAATTGCGCCACAACGGAATGCGCGTGTGGTTGCTGGACAGCACCTGGGAAAGAAGAAGGCTTGGTTCGTCGTCCGCGTTTACCGTAAAAACATTTTTCCGATGGATCAGAATTTCATCCACGGCAACGCTTGCCAGATCAAGAATGCTGCGTAGCATTGCGCGTTCCTGACGCAGGCTTGCGCCTTTGCCGCCGCGAAGTTCGATGGCGCCCAGCAATTCTTCCGTTGTGGTGGCAAGACTCCGATCGGCAGAAATGCGAATGCCGAAGAGGCGAAGCGTGCCCGCCACAATCCATTGCACAGCGTGGACGATGGGTGAAAAGGCGCGAACGATCCAGCGCAGGGCCGGTGCGGCCCAAAGGGCGGTGCGTGTGGCGTTATGAATGGCATAGGTTTTCGGCAACACTTCGGCAAAAATCAGCACCAGGGTTGTCATGATGATGGTGGCATACACGACGCCAGTGTCGCCGAACCAGCCGATCAGCAGGCTTGTCGCCAGTGCGGATGCCAGAATGTTCACCAGATTGTTGCCAAGCAAGATCGCGCCAATCAGGCGTTCTTTGCGTTCGCGCAACCGATTGACGATTTTGGCGCGAGGATTGCCAGTGCGCTCCAATTGATAGAGGCGCAGCCGTGACGCGGCGGTAATGGCGGTCTCGGACCCGGAAAAAAAGGCAGAAAGAATAAGAAGAATTAAAATCGCGCCGAGCAAGAGAAGGGCGATGTCCGTCATTTAAACCTCTTCCAGAAAGTTCCGGACTTCCTTAGCGGCAAGGTCGTCGTGAAGAAACGCCTTGCCGATCCCCCGGGTCAGCACGAAGCGAAGCCGGCCGTTGTGAACTTTTTTGTCCTGGCGCATGTGATCTATCAGAATCTGTGGGTCCCACTTTCCATCACCGGCTTCGCCGGGTGTCGTCGGTAGGCCAATGGTGGCAAGGTGGCGTTGGACGCGTTCGGCATCTTCGGTCGGGCAAAGGCCAAGCCGCGCGGAAAATGCAAAGGCCAGGCACATGCCGAGGGCAACCGCCTCGCCATGTTGGAGATCGGGGCCAAAGGCATTTGCCGCTTCGAAGGCATGGCCGAACGTATGGCCAAGGTTAAGAAGGGCGCGTTTGCCCGCTTCGTGCTCGTCTTCGGCCACGATGTTTGCTTTTGCTTTGCAGGACGTCACGATGGCATGGGTCAGCGCGTCGGGTTTTCGTTCAAGAAAAGCGGAGATGTTTTTTTCCAGCCAGGCAAAGAAGGCGGGGTCGTTGATCAGGCCGTATTTGACGACTTCCGCATAACCGGAAAGAAGTTCTCTTGGCGGCAGGGTCGCAAGGGTTTCGGTGTCTGAAAGCACTAGGCGCGGCTGGTAAAAACTTCCCAGAAGGTTTTTTCCCTGGGGGGTGTTGATGCCGGTTTTGCCGCCGATGGCGCTGTCCACCTGGGCAAGAAGTGTGGTCGGCATTTGCACGAAGGGAAGGCCGCGAAGGGTGATGCTGGCGGCAAAGCCGGTCAAATCGCCGATGACGCCGCCGCCAAGGGCAATCAACACCGAATCCCGTTCCACCCGGGCCTCCAGCAGGCGTGTGGTCAGAGATTCCAGCTGCGAAAGGGATTTCGTCTGCTCGCCCGGTGGCAGGACGAGGGGCGTCGCGGTCAAATCTGCGGCGGCCAGAGCGGCTTCAAGGGGTTTCAGGTGAAGGGCGGCGACCGTTTCATCGGTGACGATAAAGGCCGGGGCCTTGCGGATCAGCGGCCGCAGATATTGCCCGGCCGTTGCCAGCACATTCGATCCGACAAGAATGTCGTAGCTTCGCTCGCCAAGCTCGACTCGGACGCTGGCAGGTTCATTCGTCATGTGGTTCATGCGGGCGTCTTTTTCGATTGCGATGTGGTTTTTTGATAATCGGCAAGGGTCGCGGCCACTCGGTCAACGGTGATCTCGATGGGTTCCTCCTGGACCTCGATGGTGAGGTCCGCCTGCTCATAGATGGGGTAGCGTTCCGTCATTAGCTTCGCAAGGATGTCGTGCGGATCGCCCTTTTTCAACAGCGGCCGGTTTGTGCGTCGGCGGACCCGCGCCGTCAGAAGGTCCAGCGTCGCTTTTAGCCAGATCGAGACGCCCTGTGTCCGGATGGCCGCCCGGGTTTCCGGGTCAAGGAAGGCACCGCCACCTGTTGCCAGCACATGGGGTGGGCCGGCAAGCAGCCGCGCAATGACCCGGCGTTCCCCTTCGCGGAAAAAGGCTTCGCCATGGGTTGTGAAAATCTCCTCAATCGTCGCGTTCGCCGCTTTTTCGATTTCCGCATCGGCATCGAGAAAGGGCAGCCCAAGGCTTGCTGCCAGCCGGCGGCCCACGGACGACTTGCCGACGCCCATCATGCCGATGAGGACGATTGTCTGGCCGCTGGTCGCCCCATGCCTGGCTTGAGAAGGTTCCGTTGTCATTTTTCTAGGAAATCCAGGCTGCAGCGGCGGAGGTAGCGTTGAAATACGGGACGCGATGTCGCAATATCGCCATCTGTGAAGCCTATCACATGGGGAAAACCCGCCGCCAGTGGAAGCCGCCCTTCTTTTCCGGGGATGCTTGGGGGCGTTTCGACCCGGAGAAAGAAACCGGAGAAAAAAGACGTGGGTGCATCGTCGCTTATGAATCGAATATCACGGGGCATTTTGCTGTTGATCCTGCTGGCGGTCCTGGGCGGGTTTATGGCCTTTGCAAATTGGGACATTCCGCCGCCTGCCGTTGCGGTCGAGAAGGTGCTGCCAGATGCCCGCTTTCCAAACTAGATTTGGCGGCATGCTTGCCCGCTTTGGAAGTGTTCTTGGGCTGATCCTTGGTTTTTTTGTGGGTTCAGGTGCCGGGATGGGCGCCGAACCGATCTCGCTTGGGCCACCGTCCTCGCTGGCATCACCGCAATCGGCGGCGACCGAACCGGCGAGCGATGCGCCGGTTGAACCGGCCTCTGAATTGAAAGTTGAACCAACGGCGAGCGATGCGCCGGTTGAACCGTCGGCAAATCCGGCCGCCGAAACGCGCGATTCAACCGCGGTCGATATCGCGCCGCTGGAAACGGTGGATTTGAATTCCATTGGCCTTCTTGACGCAGATGCGGGTGGTTTTGGGATTGGGATGTGGCAGGGGACGGATGGTGCCCTGGTCGCGCAATTGCTGCCAAGGCTTTCCGCCGCACCGCGTTCGTCGACCCTGCGCGCGTTGCAACGCCGACTGTTGCTTTCAACGGCGACGGCGCCAGACAACGGCGTGTTGCAGACAAATCTTTTGCCCCTTCGGATTGACCGTCTGGCCGCGATGGGCGAGACGAAGGCGGTCCTCGACCTTGCGCGGATTGTTCCGGCCCATGCGATGGATGAATCGATCGTCCTTGCCCGGATTGAAAGTCTTTTTCTGTCCGATGACGTCAAGGTGGCGTGCAAGGCTGTTCGCGACCGCATTCGGGATTACCAGGGGGCCCATTGGCAACGGATGTTGATTTTCTGCGAGGCATTGGCGGGCGAAGCCGAAGCGGCGCGGCTTGGGCTTTTGCTTTTGCGCGAGATGCCGGGGAAGAGCAAACCCGCCTTCTTTCAGTTGATCGACGCGGTGCTTGGTCGAGAGGATGTAAAAATCTTCAATTTGCCGGACCCGACGGCCTTTGATCTTGCCATGGTCCAGGCGGCAAAACAGCAATTGCCGCCAGATGCCGGCATGACGGCGCATCCCGCCATGCTTCGGGCGATTGCGAAATATGAAAAGGCCCCCCTGGCGCTGCGCCTTGATGCTGCCGAACGCGCCGAAGCGATGGGAACGTTGGGCGCAGATGAATTGGCCGCGTTGTATCAATTGGTGCCGGTGCGTTCGGAAGCGTTCCGCGACATCGACAACGCTGAGACGGATGGCGTGCTGGGCCGGGCTCTTCTCGTGCGGGCTTTGAAAATCCGAACGGACCCGGAAGGCCGGGCGCGTCTTCTCCATCGTCTCTGGAAAGAGGCGGCAGTGGATGCGGCGGGCACGTATGGCACGGTCGTGCGGGTGACATTGCCGATGCTGCTGGAAATTTCCCCAAGCCTTTCCCTTGCCTGGTTTGCGGACAAGGCCGGGCGCGCCCTTTTGCTGGGTGGCCATGTGCCAGAGGCGTCGGCCTGGCTTGCCCTTGTTCAGGGCGAAGCGTTCAACGAAGCCACAGCCGAAAAGGCACGCGATGCGCTTTGGCCTTTCGTCAAGCTGGCCGATGCTGACGGCGCGCTTACCTGGGATGCGGCGCGTCTCGATGCCTGGTGGAAGGTCGCTGGTGCGGCGGCGGGCAATACG
>CAYTAE010000116.1:0-5193 GCA_964435655.1 uncultured Rhodospirillaceae bacterium | reverse complement strand
CCAGAGAAGACCGATCCACATAAAAGCGCTCAATACGTGAAGATAGCGGACGAAGAAATCGACCCAAGACGCGTTAAAATATTCCATTTCCATCCTCTACGTGCTGGCTAAAGATTGTTGAGTACAACGACCATCAGGACCGTTAACACGATTCCTAGAAGGACCGTTCCTGTAAGTGATTCCAGAATTTTCATGTTCATTTCCCTCTCGACAAAATTCTGCCAGTCCCTGCAAGTTAGAATTGATCTAACTATAAACCGGCGGACGGGTGGCGAAAAGAAATTGTTGCGGGCCTTGTTTTTCGCCTTATTCCTCGACGATCACCGTGATGACTTTTGAAACGATCGGGGGATCATGGGGGATGTGGTTGTGGTCGCCAAGCAGCAATTGCAGGTGATGTGCGCCTGGGGGAAGCGTGATCTCCGTTTCCGTTTGCCCGCCACCAAAATGGTGGTGCTGTGCGTCCTTTGGAATGGACTGGTCAAGGGGCGGCAGGCCGGTGTCGATCAGAAGGTGGTGATGCCCGCTTTGGGTCTGCTCGGTCCCGGCGGGGACGATTTGCACATCTCGCGCGCCAAAGGCTACCTTAAACGTGCCTTTCACGGTGGCCCCGTCCGTTGGTGTAAGAAAGAAGATCTCGCCGACGGATTCTTTTTGCGCCGACATGGAAATGGCAAGGATGGCGACGACTGCCGCAACCGCACCAACTATGATCAGATTTCGCTGCATGGCGAATATCTCCGTCTGGATGCCTTGGTCGTTTTTCACGTAAATACCCAGTTAGCCTAGAAAACTCATAACCTGCTGGCAAATGCTAAAAGATCAACCTCTCTCCTATTGCGCAGACCGGCTTCGCCAGTTCGATCGGGATCGTTATCTCACAGCGCTTTTTGCGCCACGGGAACGGCGCGACGCTCTTTTTGTTCTCTACGCCTTTAATCTTGAAATTGCCCGCATCGCGGAAGCAACGACGGAGCCTTTGATCGGCGAAATGCGGCTGCAATGGTGGCGGGACGTCATTGCTGAGGCCTATGGGGGGAAGGCTCTGCATGGGAACGTCGTTGCCAAAAGCCTGGGAGAGGTGATTGCCACCCATCGCCTGACGCGAAGCTATTTCGACCGATTGCTGGAGGCCCGCGCCTTCGATCCGGAACGCCGTCCGCCGGACTCCCTTGAAGAATTGAAAACCTACGCGGAAGCAACGTCGGGTGGTTTGCAGTGCCTTGCGCTTGAAATTCTTGGTGTTGGCGAAAACCTAGACGCCGCCCGGGCGGCGTCTGCGGTCGGCGTTGCCTGGGCGTTGACCGGTTTGCTCCGTGCCGTGCCTTTTCATGGTCGCGCCGGGCGGCTTTATCTGCCTGTCGATCTGATCGCCGCAACCGGCATTGCCCCCGAGGCCCTTTCTTTGGAGCAATCGACGCCGGCGATGGCAGCTGTTGCCAAAAGCCTTGCCGAGGCGGCGCATTCGGCGTTGCGCCAGGCCAGGAAAGGGAAGCGCGGCATGCCGGGCGAAGCCCTTCCGGCCCTGATGCTGGGTGCGTTGGCTGACCGCTATCTGGCCAGGATTGCGAAGGCGGATTATGACCTTTTCGATTCCAAAGTGGCGGCGCCGCCGCTATTGCGCGAGGTGGGACTTTGGCTGCGCGCGCGGAAGGGGAATTATTGAGGCTCTATTCGGTTGCCGTGCGCGGTGAGGAAGGGCAATCATTTAGCCAGCCATCCAGATCGTCAAGCGCCCGCCGGGACAGCGCGCTTTTGCGCTCTTTTTTTGGCGTTTTTTCTTCAAGGGGCGGGAAAAGCCCGAAATTGATGTTCATCGGTTGGAAGGTGGCGGCCTCGGCGCCGCCGGTAATGTGGTTCAGCAATGCGCCTAGGGCCGTCGTCGCCGGTGGCGGCAAAGCGGTCTCGTCTTTTGCTGCCATGGCGGCGTCGCGTCCGGCGAGGAGGCCGATGGCAGCGCTTTCCACATAGCCCTCGACGCCTGTGATTTGTCCGGCAAAGCGCAAATGCGGCGCTTTTTTCAGCCGCAGGCTTTTGTCCAGCAGCTTTGGACTGTTCAGAAAAGTATTCCGGTGAAGCCCGCCAAGGCGTGCAAACTCGGCCTTTTCCAGGCCAGGGATCTTGCGAAAAATCTCGACCTGTTCGCCATATTTGAGCTTCGTCTGAAAGCCGACGAGGTTGTAGAGGGTGCCAAGGGCGTTGTCCTGGCGCAATTGCACGACCGCATAGGGTTTTTCGTCGCAATGGGGGTTTGTGAGGCCGACCGGTTTCATGGGGCCAAAGCGAAGGGTTTCAGGCCCACGGGCGGCCATGACTTCGATGGGCAGGCAGCCTTCGAAATAAGGGGTCGTCTTTTCCCATTCGCGAAATTCGGTTTTTTCCGCAGCCAGCAAGGCCGCGATGAAGGCTTCGTAGCCGGTCCGGTCGAGGGGGCAGTTGATGTAATCGGCGCCCTCTCCCTTGTCATAGCGGGATTGAAACCAGGCTTTGTCGAAGTCGACCGTTTCGCGGCTGACGATTGGGGCAATGGCATCAAAGAAGGCGAGGGCCTCTTCGCCGGTCAGTGCGGCGATCGCTTCGGCAAGGGGGGGCGACGTCAGCGGGCCGGTAGCGATGATCACAGATTCCCATGTTTCGGGTGGCAAGGTAGTGAGTTCATCCCGGCAAAGGGTGATCTGGGGTGTTTCTGCGATGGCTGCCGTTACGGCTTTGGCAAAGCCTTCACGGTCAACGGCCAGGGCGGAACCGGCGGGCACGCGGTTGCGGTCGGCGGCATCGAGGATTAACGAGCCGGCGCGCCGCATTTCCTCGTGAAGGAGCCCAACGGCATTGGCGCTGGCATCGTCCGATCGGAAGGAATTCGAACAGACAAGCTCGGCAAGATCCGAAGATTGATGAACCTCTGTCGTCTGTTTGGGGCGCATTTCATGAAGCCGGACGGGGACGCCGGCACGCGCCAATTGCCAGGCGGCCTCAGCCCCGGCAAGGCCGCCGCCGACGACATGGACCTCCTTCATGGGCGAAATTCCTTCCTGTAGGGCGGTTATGCGCGCTTGCGTTTGCGCGGCGGTGCCAGGCGCTTGGCAAGGCAGGGCTTCAGATATTGTCCGGTATAGCTTTCCGCGACGTTGCTGACGGCTTCGGGTGTGCCTTCGGCGACGACCCGACCGCCACCGGAACCGCCTTCTGGCCCTAGATCGACGACCCAGTCCGCCGTCTTGATAACCTCCAGATTGTGTTCGATGACAATCACCGTGTTGCCTGCCTCGACAAGGGTGTGCAGGACCTCAAGCAACTTGCGCACGTCTTCGAAATGCAGGCCCGTCGTCGGTTCGTCCAGAATATAAAGGGTTCGCCCCGTGGCCCGGCGGGCAAGTTCCTTGGCCAGTTTGACGCGCTGGGCTTCGCCGCCGGAAAGGGTTGTCGCCGATTGCCCAAGATGCACATAGCCAAGGCCGACCCGTTGCAAGGTTTCCATCTTGCCGCGTATGGCGGGAACGGCCTTGAAGAAGGTGACAGCTTCATCGACTGTTAGGTCAAGAACGTCTGCTATCGATTTGTTTCTAAACTTTATTTCAAGGGTTTCCCGATTGTAACGCTTGCCCTTGCAGGTGTCGCACCGGACATAGACATCGGGTAGGAAATGCATCTCGATGCGTAAAACCCCGTCGCCCTGACAGGCCTCGCAGCGACCGCCCTTCACATTGAAGGAAAAGCGACCCGGTCGGTAACCGCGAGTGGCGGCTTCGGGCAAAGTTGCAAACCATTCCCGGATGGGGCCGAAGGCACCCGTGTAGGTTGCCGGATTCGATCTAGGCGTACGGCCGATTGGCGATTGGTCGATGTCGATGATTTTGTCGAGAAATTCCATCCCTTCGATGCGTTCATGTTCACCGGGATGTTCGCGGGCACCATTTAGGCGGCGTGCGATGGCCTTGTAGAGGGTTTCGATCAAAAGCGTGGATTTCCCGCCGCCGGAGACCCCGGTGACGCAGATAAACGTGCCGAGGGGGAAATGGGTGGTCACTCCCTTCAGATTGTTGGCCTTGGCGCCGATAACGGTCAGAGTCTGGCCCGGCCGGCCCTGGCGTCGATGATCGGGAACGGCAACGTGCCTGCGGCCGCTTATGTATTGGGCGGTCAGGCTGGTTGGATGTGCAAACACTTGTTCCGGTAGCCCGGCAATGACGACCTCGCCACCATGAATGCCGGCGGCTGGTCCCATATCCACCAGATAATCAGCGCTGCGGATTGCTTCTTCGTCATGTTCGACGACGATGACCGTATTGCCGATGTCGCGCAATTTGACAAGGGTTTCAAGCAGGCGGGCGTTGTCGCGCTGATGCAGGCCGATGGACGGTTCGTCCAGGACGTAAAGAACGCCGGTCAGGCCCGAGCCGATTTGCGAGGCCAGCCGGATGCGCTGGCTTTCGCCGCCGGAAAGCGTGGCGGAGGCGCGGGAAAGCGTCAGATATTCAAGTCCGACATTCACGAGAAAGCCAAGGCGCTCGCGAATTTCCTTCAAGATACGGGCGGCGATGGCCTGTTTCTGCTTGGACAGTTTGCCTTCAACGGCATCAAACCAATGCTTGGCTTTCTGGATCGACATGGCCGCCACTTCGCCGATATGCAGGCCGTCGATCTTGATGGCCAGCGCTTCGGGCTTTAGGCGATACCCTTCGCAAGTTTCGCAGGGCCTGGCGCTTTGATAGCGAGAAAGTTCTTCCCGAAGCCAGGAATCATCCGTTTCGCGATGGCGGCGTTCCGTGTTCGGGAGGATGCCCTCGAAAGGCTTTCGCGTCGTATAAGTCTCGAAGCCATCGTCATAGCGGATTGTGACGACGTCCTCGCCACTGCCGTAAAGCAGGATGTTTTTCGTTCGTTCCGGCAGTTCTTCAAAAGGCGTTTCCATGCTGAAACGGTACTTCTTGGCCAGACTTTCAAGGGTCTGGCGATAATATTGGGAAGAGGCGTTTGCCCATGGTGCGATAGCGCCGCCGCGCAGGCTTTTCATCTCGTCCGGGACGATAAGCAGGGCATCGAAATAGAGGCTGTCGCCAAGACCGTCGCAGGCCGGGCAGGCCCCAAATGGGTTGTTGAAAGAAAAAAGCCTGGGCTCGATCTCTTCAATCGTGAAACCAGAGACCGGGCAGGCGAATTTTGCTGAAAAAGTCGTCGTTTTTCCGGATTTCT
>CAYTAE010000115.1:0-5219 GCA_964435655.1 uncultured Rhodospirillaceae bacterium | reverse complement strand
TCCCGGCCCCCGGAGACGTGGCCACCGCCTTTGTCGCCGTGCCCGACCCAAAGGCCGCCATCGCCTTGCTGAGCCTGGCCAGAGCCATCGCCGGGCCGGCGCTCACGACCTTCGAACTTCTGCCACGTATCGGACTTGATTTCGTCCTCGCGCATATTCCCGGCACCCGCGACCCCCTTGCCGCCCGGCACGATTGGTACGTGCTGCTTGAATGCACCGCACCGGACGCCGGCGACGCACCGGACGCCGGCGGCGCACTGGCATCCCTTCTCGTGACGCTCCTGGAAAAGGCGCACGCACAAGGCGTTCTTCAAGACGCCGCGATTGCCGAAACGATCGAACAAAAAAATGCCTTCTGGCGATTGCGCGATTCCCTGCCCGAGGCCCAAAAACATGAAGGCGGCAGCATCAAGCACGACGTGTCGGTGCCAATTTCAAAAATTCCGGAATTCATGGACCGGGCAACGACCCTGGTTGCCGAGAAGCTTCCGGGCGTTCGCATCGTTGCCTTTGGCCATGCCGGTGACGGCAATCTGCATTTCAATCTAAGCCAACCCCAGGGCGCGGACAAAGCCGACTTCCTCGCAAAATGGGAAACCGTCAACGCGTGGGTCCACGATTTGGCCGTTGCGATGGGAGGCTCTTTTGCCGCCGAGCACGGTGTCGGACAAATGAAACGCGCCGCGTTGCAACGCTACAAATCCAAGACTGAAATCGAAATGATGCAACGGCTGAAACACGCCATGGACCCGGATGCCATTCTGAACCCGGGAAAGATTCTTATCCCACCGCAAGATTAAATTCTGTCGCCGGACATTGCAGTTCAACGATGCGTTCGCCTAAACGATCAGGTCGCCGGTCGCAAAGAAAACGCCATCCAGTTCGACGCCCCCAAACGCCGCCGAATTGACGCCATAACCATCCACGCGGAAAAGCGGCTGGAAAAGCACGAAGGGCGCGGCCGGATCATGGGCGAAAAAGGTAAGATCGCCATCGCCGTCGAGGACGCCAACGGCTTCGGTCGTCGCCGAGAAATCCAGCAGGCGTGCAAAATTCACGCCCGATCCATCCGCAATGACATCGAACCCGGTCTCGTCCCCATAGAAATGATACGCGTCATCGCCGTGGCCGCCATCGAGAAAATCATCGCCCGCGCCGCCCGCCAGCACATCGTCACCCCCCATCCCGGAAAGGACATCGTCGCCGGCCTCTCCCCATAGAAAATTCGCGCCTGCGTTTCCGGTAAGCGTGTTTGCCTCACCATTTCCAATCGCATTTGCCGCCGCGCTATCCAGCAGATGAAGCCCCTCGACGTTCTCATTGATAAAGAAAAGATGTGCGCCATCCACAGCCACGCGCCCGTCAAGCGGCCCGCCATCAAGAACAAAGGTCGCAGGCGCTGACCCGGCACCGATGGCCGCAATCAAGGGATCGCCCGCCTCGACGCGGTCGAAACCACCGATCCCACCGCTCTGCGGCTCAAAGACAACGTCCTCCAGATCGTCCAGACGATACAAATCATCCCCCAGGCCGCCTTCCAGGTGATCCGCGCCCGCACCACCATCAAGAATGTCATCCCCCGGGCCGCCACTTAGAAAATCTGCGCCGGCGAATCCTTCAAGAAAGTCTGCGCCACCGCCACCGTCCAGAAAATCATTTTGCGGGGAGCCGGTCAGGTGATCGTCACCACCGCCTCCAACCCGGCTCACACCGAGAGGTACCGACGGCGATAAACCGGAGAGGGGCTCAAGAAAGGACGCAACGAACGATACCGGCTCGGCGAAAAAACCCACGCCGTGCAATTCGCCCTCGGCAAAGAATTCGGCCTCGGCAGGATTGGCGAAGCTTGAACGCAACGCCCCATCCGAGACGGGAACGCCACCTGCATCCTCCGTCGCGGCGTCAGGGCCTTCGAAAAGATCAAAGCTGTGCGTCTCGCCGGCGACCAGAGCTTGCGTAAAAAATTCGCCTGCCGCCGCATCCCCGACCGGTGCAGACGGGTCCACATCCCGCCCATCAATTTCACCTGCAACCGGATCGAAATTGTCCAAATCCGGCGTGAACAGGGGGTCAAGAAAATCCGGAACGGTTTGCGCGACCGCCTCGCCCAACGGAGGCACAATTTCCACCTCGACTGGCGCCAGGGGAAGCAGCGCCAAATTCGGTTCGGACGGATCGCCTACCGCCACAACCGATCACCGTCTGCAACCAGAAGAAGAGTTACCACGCCAGAAATACCACTAAAGAGAAACATAAGTACGTGCAAAGTAACTAAAAGTTTTTTTGCTAATCTATGTTTACAACTTTAATTTTTTCTTCTAATTCGCGCATGAATACTCTTCTTGTTAACCATCTTTTCGTCAATGCCTTTCTCCATGTCTTGCAAAAAGCGGCCGGTTTGAGTTGCCAGCGCGGTGCGTTTCCGATCCAATTTTTTGTTCGCCACTCCGCGACAAACGCTCCCCGGCAGCCCCTGCCGGACCGCTCCCAAACGGGCGGATTTTTGCCTTGCAATCCACCCTGCAATGGGCGAAACAACGCGCCCATATCTTGGGTTTGATGCAGAGGCACCTGTCGTGGCACGAAGGACATCCGTTGCGAACAAAACGCCTTCGCTTGAGCAGGGATTTTCTCGCGCAACGCCGCGTTTGCAGGCCGCAACGCCGACACCGGATTATTTTATTGAAGAGGACGGGCTGACCTTTGCGGGCCGGCACGTCCTGGCCGATTTCTGGGGCTGCGACAATCTGGACCGGGAAGATGTGATCGAACGCGCCTTTCGCAAAGCCGCCATGGCGGCGGGTGCCACCCTTCTCGACATACGCCTGCACCGGTTTCCGTCAAGCGGCGGCATCTCCGGCGTCGCCATTCTGGCCGAATCCCATATCAGCATTCACACCTGGCCGGAACGCGGCTATGCCGCCCTCGACATCTTCATGTGCGGCGCCTGCAACCCCTATCAAGCCCTGCCGGCACTACGGGACGCCCTGAACCCGGATAGAGTCCAGACCCACGAGCAACGCCGGGGGCTGACGCCATGACGGATGCCTGGTTCGAAGAACAGCTGCACCGCCATCTTCGACTGCGCCTGAAAATAGACAACGTTCTCCACCGGCAAACAACCGACTGCCAAGACCTGATCGTCTTTGAAAACCGTGAATTCGGCCGGGTGCTGGCACTGGACGGCGTCATCCAGACAACGGAAGCCGATGAATTCTTTTATCATGAGATGCTGATCCATCCTCCGGTCTTCGCCCATGGCGATGTCAAAAACATATTAATTATCGGCGGTGGCGACGGCGGCGCCCTGGAAGAAGCTCTGAAACACCCGATCGAAAAGGCAACAATGGTCGAGATTGATCCGACCGTGATTGCAATTTCAAAAAAATATTTACCGGCGATTTCCGCAGGGGCCTTTGAAAACCCCCGCACCGAAATTCTTATCCAGGATGGCACGGAATTCGTTGCCAAGACGGAAGCACGCTTCGATGTGATTGTTGTCGATTCAACCGACCCCATCGGCCCGGCAGCCGTCCTCTTCCAAAAAGAATTTTATGCGAATTGCAAACGCTGCCTCACCGAAAACGGCATCCTTGTCACGCAAAGCGGCGTGCCGTTCCTCCAGGGCGAGGAGGCACGCCTTGTCCATGGGCATCTGCACGCCCTTTTTCCAGACCATGGTTTCTATGTCGTCCCGGTGCCAACCTACAGCGGCGGCTTCATGACATTGGGCTGGGGCAGCCTCACGAATAAAAATCGCTCCGTGGCAAAGGCGCGCATCGAAGATCGCTATGCGTCCTCCGGGATTGCCACCCGCTATTACAATCCCGACATCCATCTTGCCGCCTTTGCCCTTCCCAACTACATCCGTGAGTTGATGGGATAAATTGCGCAACAGGCCGCACCCCGCCATGATGATGGCTTGCCATAAACATGGTTCGCCATAAACATGGCATGTCGCAAAGGAGCCATCCCATCGAACAACCATTCCCCCTTCCCGGTATCCGCGCCGTCCTTGCCGTTTCCTCCGCCAAGGGCGGGGTCGGCAAATCGACAACCGCCGTCAATTTGGCGGTCGGCATGGCCCAGCGGGGAAAGCGGGTCGCCATGCTGGATGCAGACGTTTACGGTCCTTCCCTTCCGCGCCTGCTTGGCCTCAGCGGCACGCCCCCCTCTCTGGCGGACAAACGCCTGGCCCCGATGCAGGCCTATGGCATTGGCTGCATGTCCATCGGCTTTCTTGTCGAAGAAGCGACCCCGATGATCTGGCGTGGCGCCATGGTCATGGGCGCCATCGAAAATCTGATCAAGGATGTCGCCTGGGGGGATCTGGACGTTCTCGTCCTTGACCTGCCTCCGGGGACCGGCGATGCCCAGCTTAGCATCACGCAACGCATTCCCCTGACCGGCGCCGTCATCGTTTCAACGCCTCAGGACATTGCTCTTCTCGACACGCGAAAGGGCATCGCCATGTTGCGAAAGATGGACGTACCGATCCTCGGCCTTGTCGAGAACATGAGCTACTTCACCTGCCCGGACTGCGACGGACGCTCGGACATTTTCGGCCATGGCGGCGCACAAATGGCGGCGAAAGAACTGGACCTTGATTTTCTGGGCGAAATTCCACTTGATCTTGCCATACGCGAAACGGCGGATGCGGGAACGCCCATCGTTGTTGCCGCGCCGGACAGCGCCGTGGCGGGTGCCTATTTCCAAATTGTCGATCAGGTTCTCGAAAAAATAGATGCAAAAAAAAGCGACCCGACGCAGAAGGCGCCAAGAATCATCGTCGAATAAACCCGCTTCTCTTCTACGGCTCGCGGTCGACCCCTTCGTCCTCCAGACGCTGAAGATAGGCCTGCCACAATTCTTCCTGGCGGCACCCCAATTCGTATAAATAGTCCCACGAATAGATGCCCGTATCATGCAGGTCATCGAATGAAATCTGTATGGCGTAATTGCCAACCGGCGTGACACCCAGGATGCCGACATGGCGTCGCCCGCCGACCAGTTTTTCCGGGCCGCCCCCATGACCGCGCATCTCGGCGGAAGGACTCTTCGCGCGCAAAAACTCGGCCGAAAGCACAAAACGACGCCCGTCATCAAAATCGATTTCGAGGGTTTTCGCCTTTGGCTTCAGCCGAATCTCATCCGGCCAGGCCCGCTTTTCCCCGTCAGGCCGCCGGCGCATCCGTGCCTGCCTGCCCGACCGGGGCCGT
>CAYTAE010000114.1:0-5273 GCA_964435655.1 uncultured Rhodospirillaceae bacterium | reverse complement strand
TCTCGATTGTGCGTGCAAGGTCCCAAAGCTCGCCATTGACGCGAATGGCGACGGCGGCCTTCGCCAGGCCCTTACCGATGGCCGCGGCAATCTCAAGGCCGGTTACAGCGCCGTCATGGGCCTGAACGGAACGATCGGGAAGGGTGATTGCAACCATGGGTCTGCCGGGTTGGAGCGTGATGCGGAAAAACCGCGTTTTTTCTTAGACTTGCGGAAATGTAGAAGCTTTCGAAACCGTGTCAAGGCAGGGCTTTTTCAGGTGGCCTCAAGGGGGGCGGCGTTGAGGACCGCGTCTGGGGTGAGGGTGGCGAGGATCGGTTCACGCAACACCCGGACCCGGCGTCCACGCGGCGCGCAAAGGGCCGGGTCGGAAGCCTGGGAAAAGAGAACGACGGTCGGCGTGCCGGTGATCGCGATCAAATGCATGGGCCCGGTGTCGTTGCCGAACGCGGCGACGGCCTTGCGGGCAAGGGCCGCGATTTCAAACAGATTGGTCGCGCCCATCAAATTGACCGCCTTGGGGGCCGCGGCCTGGATCGCTGAGAGGGTTTCCGCCTCGGCCCGGGTGCCAAGCAGAACGGGCGTGATGCCCCGGCTCACCAATTGCCGCGCCAATTCGCCATAATGGCTGGCTGGCCAGCGTTTTTCAGGGCGATGGGGGGCGCCGCCCGGCACCAGAAGGGCATAAGGGGAAGGCGGTTGCAGATGCGACACATCCGCCGTCATCCAGTCGATGTTGGCGGCAGGCACATCCGGAATGCCAGCCATGTGCAATTGTTCCGCCTGGCGTTCGATGCTGTGTTGAAAATTGCGCCCAGGATTTGCGTGGGGGTGCGACGCCCCCCTGGCGATGCCGGACCATTGTGGATAGGGGCCGGGGAAGAAGAGGCGGAAATAAAAGCCGCTGCGATCCGAGGTTTGCAGGTCGTAGACCCGTGCAAAACCTTCGCTTCGAAGGCGATTGCGCAGGCGGGCCCAGGCGCGGATCTGTAGAAATTTTGGTCGATCATCCAGCCAGATCTGGTCGAAATAGCCGCAGCGTTCGGCCATGTCGGCGTAGGGGGCGGTTGTCAGCAGGGTGATGGCGGCGTTGGGGTGGTGTTGACGCACGGCGGCGAAGGGGCCCAGCGCCTGTAGAAAATCGCCAAGGGCGCCAAGCTTGATCACCAGCACCGGTGCCTTGTCGGCCTCCACGTCGGGCATCATGGCGCGGCGTCTTCTGCCAGTATTTCGCGATAGACGTTCAAGGTCGCCTTGCACATGGCCGCATTTGTAAAATGCTGTGCGATATGGGCGCGTGCCTTTTCTGCCAGGCGGCTGCGTTCCTCGGGCGTGAGGCCCACCGCCCAGTCGAGTGCGCGCGCAAGTGCGTCGGCGTCCCCCGGCGGTGTCAGTCGGCCGGTTGCATTTGCCAGCACCGTTTCCCGGGCGCCGCCATGGTCGCTTGCCAATATCGGTCGTCCCATCGCTTGGGCCTCGGCGGCGATGCGGCCGAAGGCTTCGGGGTCCGTCGAGGCGGAGACGACGACATCGGCCAGCATGTAAGCGGCCGGCATGTCCGGGCAGTGTTCGATGATCTTGACGATGCCGGAAAGGCCAAGGGCGACGATTTTTCTCTCAAGTTCCCGGTGGTAGCCGACACGTCCCTGGTCGGAGCCAACCAGGCGGCATTGAATGTCGTTCCTGCCCAGGCGGGCAAGCGCTTCGAGGAGCACGCTCTGTCCCTTCCAGCGCGTCAGTCGGCCGGGCAGCAGGATGACCGGCGCGTCGTCCCGCAATTGCCATTGGCGGGAAAGTTGAATGATGCGTTCGGCGCTGACCCGGGTGGGGTCAAAGGTCTCCATTTTGACGCCGCGCGGGATGACGCGAAGTTTGGATGGTTCGACGCCGTAGATGCGGCGCATATGGCCAGCGATGAATTCAGAAATGGCGATTACGCGTTCGCCGCGCGTCATGATGGCGTTGTAATGGCGCTTGAGCCAGTTTTGCGCGCCATAAGTGCCGTGAAAGGTCGTTATGAAATGGCAATGGGCTTCTTTTGCGGCGCGGGCGGCGCTCCACGCAGGTGCCCGGCTGCGTGCGTGGAGGATATTGACGCCATGGGCCTGCACCAGCTCTGCCAGGTGATGGGCGTTTTGGCGCATGACAAGCGGGTTCTTGCTGGCAAGGGGCAGGGTGAAATGCGTCGCGCCCGTGCGTCTGATTTCGTGTTCCATCGGGCCGCCGGCGGACGCGACAAGGGATGTCCAGCCCGCGTCGACAAGGGCGGCCGCGATGTCCACGGTGCCACGTTCAACGCCACCGGTTACCATGGCCGGCAAGACCTGCAAAACAACCGGGGTGCGATTTTCAGCGCTGCCGATTTTGGCATCGGGCATGTTTGGGCTCCTTGACGGGCGATCCATGGGGGCTTCTTAATCCCCGATGCGGTGACAAAAGTCGAGAAGGCGATAATGAACGCAGAAATTTTACCACGTCCGGGCGGCGCGGCAATCGCCTATCACCGTCTGGCCGGGAAAGGTCCCGGTGTCGTTTTTCTCGGCGGGTTCGGTTCCGACATGACGGGAACCAAGGCCCTTGCCTTGGAAGCGTTCTGCAAGGCCCGGGGCCAGGCGTTTCTTCGCTTTGACTATCAGGGCCACGGGCAATCCTCCGGTGTTTTTGAGGCGGGGACGATCGGCAGCTGGACGCAAGACGCCCTTGCCGTACTCGACGAAAGGACGGAGGGACCGCAGCTGCTTGTCGGGTCCAGCATGGGAGGGTGGATCATGTTGCTGGCGGCGCGCGCGCGTGTGAAACGAGTCGCCGGTCTTCTTGGCATCGCGGCGGCACCGGATTTCACGGAAGATTTGATTGCGGACAAACTTGGTGCGGCCGAAAAAGCGACCCTGGCGCGAGACGGCGTTCTTGAGATTGCCAATCCTTATGGCGAAGCACCGACTCGGATTGCACAAAAACTTGTCGAGGAAGGCCGCGCGCATCTGCTGCTTCGCGGGCCGATTCCGCTTCGCTGTCCGGTGCGATTGCTTCATGGCATGGCGGACGAAGACGTGCCCTGGGAAACCTCGATGCGATTGTTGTGCGCGCTGCAATCAAAAGACGCGACGGCGACTTTTGTACCCGGTGGCGATCATCGCCTGTCCACGACGGCGGACCTTCAAAGGCTGACGCGGACTCTTGAAAGCCTGCTGGACCTAACCGGTGGGCAGGGTGGCGAACAGGGCCTTTAAGCCGGCCTCGTAATCCGGGTAGCGCAGGGTGACGCCCAGTTCCTGTTTGATGCGTGTGTTTGCCACGCGCTTGTTGTCCGCGTAAAAGCTGCGCGCCATTTCGGAAAGCGCTGCGTCTTTAAATGCAATTTCTGGCGGCGGTGTTGCACCAAGAAGTTTTGCCGCAAAGGCGATGACGTCTTGGGGCGGTGCCGGGCGGTCGTCGCAGACGTTGTAGATGCGCCCGTCCCTGGGTGCGTCCATGGAACGGTGCAGCGTTGCGGCCAAATCGGCGACGTGAATGCGCGAAAAAACCTGACCCGGTTTGCAGATGCGCCGTGCCCGGCCTGCGCGGATGGCGTCAAGGGCATTGCGCCCCGGTCCATAGATGCCGGCCAGACGAAAAATATGAACGGGCAGGCCGTGGGCTGCGCCAAAGGCCAGCCAGGCTTTCTCTGCCGCAGCGCGCCATTCGCTTCGTGGCGTTGTTGGTCGCAGGGGCGTTTCTTCATCCACCCAATCGCCGCCATGGTCGCCATACACGCCGGTTGTTGAGAGATAGCCGATCCAGCGAAGCTTGGCGCTGGCCGCGAAATTTTTTTCATGGTGGCGCAGCACCGGATCGCCAGACGCATCCGGCGGCACGGACAGAAGAAGATGCGTGACATCGGCAAGGTGGCGGTCGGCGTCTGCCAGCGGGGCGTTTCCATCGAAGGGCAGCAGAGGGATGTTGTTTTCATTGCCCGGAGTGGTGGGGTTGCGTGTTGTTCCCTGGATGCGCCAATGGGTTCCGGCAAGGCGGGCCGCAAGCGCATGGGCGCTGTAGCCAAAGCCGAAGCCGAACAGGTGGCTTTTTGGGCTGGGTGTCTTTTGGTTTTGCATGGGGGTTGCCCGGCCGCTCAGAAATCCGGGTCTGCGTAATGCTTTGGCGGTCCGATGCCGGGGATGTGATCGGCTAGCAGCGGACGGAAGGACGGTCGGGATTTGACGCGCGCGTACCAGTCCTTCGCCGGGCTGTGCTGTTTCCAGGGCACGTCGCCCAGATAGTCGATGGTGGAAAGGTGGGCCGCGGCGGCGATGTCGGCCAGGGAAAACCGGTCGCCGGCAAGCCAGTCGCGGCGGTCCATCAAATAGGTGATGTAATCGAGGTGGTAATGGACGTTCGCCAGCCCCGCCCGGATGGCGTTCGAATCCGGTTCGCCTAGATTGAGAAACCGCTTGGTGACTTTTTCGCCGACAAGATTTTCTGTAACTTCACGATTGAATTTTGTGTCGAACCAGGCGGAAAGCCTGCGGACTTCGGCGCGCGCCATAGGCGTTTCGCCGATCAGCGGCGGTTCTGGATAGGCTTCGTCCAGATATTCACAAATCGCATCGCTATCGGCAATTGCGGTGCCGTCTTCTTCAACCAGCACCGGCACCTGGCCCGCCGGATTCATGGCAAGAAAGGTGCGGCGCCGCTCCCAGACCCGCTCGACCTGCATCGTAAATTCCAGATTTTTTTCCGCCAACGCGACACGCGTTTTTCTCGAGAAGGGCGAAAGCCAGAGATGGTAAAGGGTGCGCATGGCTAAACCTTACCGCAAGCGCATGCGCGATGGGTAGGGGGCGCGTGATGGGCGGAAAGCCGGGCTGTTTTGGCTGCTCAAGGTTGTCTCTGACCGCTCAAGGCTGTCTGGCCGCGATGGCTCAGGCGCTGGCCTGGGTTTCTTCCGAGGTGACCGGATGATCAAGGCGGCTCAACATTTCTTTCGGCACGATCTGCCAAAAATGTGGTGCGATCTGTTCCCAGTCGTTCAGCAGACATTGGGCAAACCGAGACTGGGTTTGTTCGACATGTTCGGCGATGAGGCGCTTTAGGACATCTTCCCAATGGGTGGTTTGAATCCGTTGATAAATGACCATTTCGTCGTTGATGTGATGCGACAAATTCCCGGCTTCGTCAAAGATGAAGGCCATGCCGCCGGTCATGCCAGCCGCAAAATTGTCGCCGACGCCGCCAAGAATAACGACGGTGCCGCCGGTCATGTATTCGCAGCCGTTTGAGCCGCAGCCCTCGATGAC
>CAYTAE010000113.1:0-5282 GCA_964435655.1 uncultured Rhodospirillaceae bacterium | reverse complement strand
ATAAACGACCGTTGGGTCCGATTGCAGACGCATGCCGCGTTTTAACCGGTTCAGGAAAACAGCCGCAATGCGCGGGCGCTCTTCGGCCAGCGCCGTCTCTTTTTCGATCAGCGAAGCCAGAACAAGCGCGTCATGGGGCGAGGCAAGCGGCAAGCCCGCCACCCGTCCGGCCCATAATTCGCCAAGGGTTTTCGTCATGGCGCGGCGCATGCGGGCAATCAGGGCTTGCTTCGTCTCTCCCCAGGAATAGGCGTAGGTTTCCGGCAACAACGCCCCTTCCGGGGGCGTACGCTCATCTGCAATCTCGCCTTCCAAACCCGCCGCGCCATCAAGAAGCGACAGCACATGGGCCGTCGTCAGCCCTTCCGCCACCGTGAACTTGCGCAGAACCGTCACACCGTCCCTTAGAATGTTCATCACGTCGGCAGGCGACGCAAAAGGCGGAAACGCATATTCGCCCGCCCGAAGCGCCCGATCATTGCCACTTAGGCGGACGGCAATATGGAAAAACAATCCGCTCGCAAGGACCCCGCCCGCTTCCAGCCGCCGCGCAATCGCGCCGACCCCTTCGCCGCGGGGAATGACCAGTGTGACCGCTTGGCCATAGGGGCCGGGTTCCTGGAAACGATCGACGCCATAGGCGACGATGCCACCCAATGCCATCATCAAAATGAGGAAAACAAGCCCTAGCCGGAGCATGACACGCCCCATTGGCTCCCGCTCTGCTTAAGGTGCCGCTACGAAGACAAGCGACGAATTCGTTCCGCCAAAGCCGAACGAATTCGAAAGCACGGCACGCAGCTTGCGCTCTTTCGCCTGGTTCGGCACAAGGTCCATGTCGCAGCCTTCCGACGGATTGTCCAGGTTCAGGGTCGGTGGCAGGATACCGTCGCGCATCGCCAGCATCGAGAAGATGGCTTCCGTGCTTCCTGCGGCCCCAAGCAAATGGCCAATGGCCGATTTTGTCGAAGACATGGAAACCTTCCCGGCAGCACTGGCAAACAGCCGTTTGACCGCCCCATGTTCAATGGCATCGCCAAGGGGCGTCGAGGTGCCGTGGGCGTTGATGTAATCGATACCTTCCGGTGTCATTCCGGCACTGCGAATGGCGTTGCGCATCGACCGATAGGCCCCGTTGCCGTCTTCAGCCGGCGCCGTTACATGATGCGCATCGCCGGACATGCCATAGCCCTTGAATTCCGCATAAATCTTTGCGCCACGCTTTTTCGCGTGTTCGTATTCCTCCAGCACGACAATGCCCGCGCCCTCGCCAATCACAAAGCCATCCCGGTCCTGGTCCCAGGGTCGAGAGGCCTTTTCCGGCGTGTCGTTGAAACGCGACGACAGCGCGCGCGCCGCCGCAAAGCCAGCCACGGCAAGGCGGCACACGGCCCCTTCGGTCCCGCCAGCCACCATCACATCCGCGTCTCCCCACTGAATAAGCCGGGCCGCATCCCCGATGGCATGGGCGCCGGTCGAACACGCGGTGACGACGGAATGATTCGGTCCGGTAAAGCCATAGCGGATGGAAACATGTCCCGACACGAGGTTGATAAGAGAAGCGGGGATGAAGAAGGGACTAACTCGCCGCGCGCCCTTTTCATAAAGGGTGATGGACGTGTCGTAAATTCCCGGAAGCCCACCGATGCCCGAGCCAATCAAAACGCCGGTGCGTTCGCGGTCCTCATCGCCTTCCGGCTTCCAGCCCGCGTCCTCAACCGCCTGAACGGCAGCCGTAATCCCATAGACGATGAACTGGTCAATCTTCCGTTGTTCTTTCGGAGCGATCCAGTCGTCAGGGTTAAATTCTCCGGGTTTGGTTCCAAGCGGTATCTGGCCCGCGATTTTCGAAGCAATGTCCGAAACGTCGAACGACTCGATTTTGCGAACGCCACTGTCGCCTCGAAGAAGCCGCTCCCACGTCGCCTCCACCCCGCAAGCCAGCGGGGTCAGCAACCCTATTCCTGTGACAACAACCCGCCTCATGCCAAGCGGCTCTTCCATTTCAACGCCGAAGCGTACAACAAGTGATTTTGAGCACAGACAACCCGCAAAAATTCGAAACTTTTAAGAATCTGCATTCTCAATGAAGTCAACTGCGTCCTTGATGGTGGCAATTTTCTCAGCCGCGTCGTCCGGAATCTCAATGCCGAATTCTTCTTCAAACGCCATAACCAGCTCAACCGTGTCGAGGCTGTCCGCACCAAGATCATCAATAAAGCTTGCGTTGCTGACGACCTTTGCCCCATCGATGCCAAGATGTTCAACGACAATCTTCTTTACACGTTCCGCAACGTCACTCATATCCACTTTTCCTTCGGAAGGGTTATTCGGGTTTGAATGTTGAATAGCTTTTTATGCTTTCTGGCAAAACCGGCGCGATGGCTTGCCACCGCCAGAGAACGCATCGTTCGTAACATACTTTCCCAGCCTTTGCCAACACCCGGACCGCGCCAGATCCGGGCTATATCATGGCCATCCCGCCATTGATGTGCAAGGTTTGCCCGGTCACATATCCGGCCTCTTCGGCGGCCAGAAACACGACCCCCGCCGCAACATCTTTGGCCCGTCCAAAGCTGCCGTTTGGAATACGCACAAGCAGCTGTTCTTTCTGCGTATCTGAAAGCCCCTCGGTCATGGCCGTCACAATAAAGCCGGGCGCCACACAATTGACGGTGACCCCACGGGAAGCAACCTCCGCCGCCAGCGATTTCGACATGCCAATGAGGCCCGCCTTCGAGGCCGCATAATTTGCCTGACCGGGATTACCGGTCACGCCAACAACCGACGTCACGTTGACAATCCGCCCCCAGCGCGCCTTCATCATGCCCCGGAGACAGGCACGCGAAAGCCGAAAAGCCGCCGTAAGGTTCACGTCGAGAACCTTTTGCCAATCGTCATCCTTCATCCGCAAGGCCAGACCGTCGCGCGTAAGCCCGGCATTGTTTACAAGGATATCGACTCGCCCCATCCGCTCGGCCGCCGCGGCGACAAGCGCATCCGGCGCCGCCGGGTCCGCAAGATCGGCCGGGACCGGATAGGCACGCTCGCCAAGGTCCGTCGCAAGGGCTTCCAAAGCCGCCGCACGGGTGCCGGTCAAAGTGACGGCCGCGCCAGCGCCGTGAAGCGCGCGCGCAACGGCATCGCCGATCCCCCCCGACGCTCCCGTGACAAGCGCGCATTTTCCGCCAAGATCAAACATGGTTTTCTCCTTACAATTAGACAACTAGCTTGCCAGAAAGGCTTCGACATCCGCCGGCGTACCAACTGCTGTGGCAGTCAGTTCGCGGTCAATGCGCCGGGCAAGACCGCTCAACACTTTCCCCGCTCCCAACTCAACAAGGCGAGTGACCCCCATCGCCTTCATTTCAAGAACGGACTCACGCCAGCGCACCCTTCCCGTCACCTGCTCAATCAAAAGCTCCCGGATCGTTTCCGGATCGCTGACGGGCTTGGCACGCACATTGGCGATCAACGGTACCACCGGCGGCGCAATGGCAACATCGGCCAGCGCCGCGCGCATCGCTTCGGCGGCAGGCTGCATCAGAGAACAATGGAATGGCGCGCTAACGGGCAGCAACACACTTTTTTTCGCGCCCCCCTCGGCAGCAAGGACCATGGCGCGGTCAATCGCGGCTTTGCCGCCACTGACGACAGCCTGACCAGGCGCGTTGTCGTTCGCCGCCGCGCAGACGCCGCCGGTTTCCCCGGCCGCCTGCTTGGCAATCGCTTCGGCAGCGGCGATATCAAGCCCCAGCAAAGCCGCCATTGCACCCTCGCCAACGGGGACGGCCTGTTGCATGGCTTCTCCGCGCGCCTTCAACAACCGCGCCGTCACGCCAAGGTCCAGCGCACCCGCCGCCGCCAGCGCCGAATATTCGCCAAGGGAGTGGCCGGCCACGCAGGCGGCCGCCTGACCAAGGTCCAACCCGCCCTCTTTCTCCAATACGCGAAGAACGGCGAGACTTACCGCCATCAGGGCCGGCTGTGCATTTTCCGTCAGGACCAGGTCTTCTTCCGGCCCCTCGAACATCAGGCGGCTCAACTGCTGGCCAAGGGCGTCGTCCACCTCTTCCAGGGTCTCGCGGGCGGCAGCAAAGGCATCGGCAAGCTCACGCCCCATACCGACGGCCTGGGACCCCTGCCCCGGAAAAACGAACGCCTTTGCCATGAATCCCCCCAACACTGCCTAAAAGGCCAGTGATAGCGCCTTCCACCCTCCTGTCAAGCAGGCTTGCGGGGCCTAGGCTTTCGTGTATAGTGCGGCGCTTTCCAACTCCTTGTCGGTGAGGTTGCCGACTAGGCTCGGGCGGCTGGAAAGATATCAGCGCCGAGCCACAAACAGCCAGAAGGAGTCTGACGGCCAATGTCTCTTTACGAACACGTCTTTATTGCGCGCCAGGACATTTCTGCGGCGCAAGTCGAAGATTTGACGGGCAGCTTTTCCGCCATCATCACCGAGCATGGCGGCACGGTTGCAAAAACCGAATCCTGGGGCCTGCGCACCCTTGCCTATCGAATCAAAAAGAACCGCAAGGGCCATTACGTCCTCTTTAATCTGGACGCACCGGCGGCTGCCATCCGTGAATTAGAGCGAAACCAGCGCCTGAACGAAGACATCCTTCGCTTCATGACAATTCGCGTCGATGAGTTGGAAGAGGGCCCGTCTGCGATGATGAACGCACGACCCGACCGGGACGACCGCCCAAGGGAACGCCGCCCGTTCAACCAGGACGACGACCAGCCCACAACGCCCCCGACAGAAGCCCCGGCACCAAAGGCAGATGCACCCAAAGAAGAAGCCGAGGGGGAGGACTAGACAATGGCATTTGATGCAGAATCAAAAGAAACACGCCGTCCGTTCTTTCGCCGCAGAAAAAGCTGTCCGTTTTCCGGAAAGGACGCGTTGCAGATCAACTATAAAGACGTGAAGCTTCTGCAACGCTTCGTCTCCGAACGCGGAAAGATTGTGCCAAGTCGGATTACGTCGGTATCTTCAAAGAAACAGCGGGAACTGGCACGGGCAATCAAGCGAGCGCGAAATTTGGCGCTCCTGCCATTCCTGATCAAATAGGGCAACGACGGCGTATGCCGTCGAGGACGATGTCAAAGTTCATTCCTCTCGCCATTTGCGCAGGCCTCCTTTCAGCACTGCTTTATGTGTCCATTGTGACGGGTCGGCAGGAAGCCCTTTTCCTGACCTTCTTCACGCAATTGCCACTTTTCCTGGTCGGGCTTGGCATCGGCTATCCGGCAATCAAGATCGCGGCGGCCGCCGGTGC
>CAYTAE010000112.1:0-5320 GCA_964435655.1 uncultured Rhodospirillaceae bacterium | reverse complement strand
GAGCACCGTCTTCGGGAGGCGGGGGTCGGAGGTTCAAATCCTCTCACTCCGACCAATCGCGCAGCATGCGCACAACTCAATGCCAGCACCTTTGTGGCAGCCAAAACAGATGATGAGCACCGACACCCTCGCCGAAGCGCTGCGCCACCACGAAGCCGGTGAGCTGGAAAAAGCCGCCGCCCTCTATCAGGCCATTCTGACGAAAACGCCGGACCAGGCCGACGCTCTACATCTGCTGGGCGTGCTGACTCATCAACGCGGCGACGCGGAAGCGGCCCTTGGCCTGCTGCGCCGGGCCATCGCGCAAAACCCGGACATGCCATCGTTTCACGGCAATCTTGGCAATGTGCTGCAGGAATTGGGACGCAGCACCGAAGCCATCCCCCATTATGAAAAAGCGCTGGCCCTGAACCCGGACCTGCCTCCCATTCATTACAATTTGGCCGTCGCATTGGCGGCAGACAGTCGCGCCGACGAAGCCGTCCCCCATTTCGATGCCTTCCTCGCCCGCCAGCCCGATCATGCGGATGCGCACATTGCCTATGGCAACACGTTGCGCGCCCTTGGCCGGCCCAAAGACGCCGCCGCGCAACTGGAACGCGCCCTGGCCCTGACGCCCGATGCGGCAGCCGCCCACAACCAACTTGGCAACGTGCTGCGCGACCTGCATGCGCCCGAGAAAGCCCGCCGGCATTACAAAAAAGCCCTGCTTTACCGGCCCGACTTTGCCGAGGCCCATTGCAACCTTGGCGAAATGGCCTATGAAAAAGGCGATTTGAAACGCGCCATGTTCCATTACGAACAGGCGCTGGCCATGGACGCAGCCTTCCCCGAAGCGCCCCGGATTGGCTTGGCCCAGGTGCTGCAATTTCTGCCGTCCCGAACACACCGGCCACCGATTGAGGCTTTGTTGTTGCAGTGTTTTGCGTCCGATGCCGTCGGACATCAGAAACTGGCCGCCCTTGGCGCCGAACAAATCCGTTACAAATATCCTGAAATTTTTGCCCCCGGCGAGGCCCCCGCGCCCGACGCGTTCTTAAAAGACCCACTGCTGCTTGCCCTGCTTGCAAAAACGATCAACACCGACCCCGAACTGGAACGCGGCCTGACTCGTCTTCGCCGCAATTTTTTTCTGGCCGACAACACACCAGATAACGTGCTTCCATTCCTGAGCGCCCTTGGCGAACAAGGGTTGAACAACGCGTATGCGTTTTTGATCACGCCCGAAGAGGAAACCCGGCTGGCCGCCTTGAAAGACGAACTCGAAACCAGCCTTGCCACGGCGGACGACCCAAAGAAAGACGACGCCTTTTGCCGCAAGCTGCTTTTGTTTTCGCTGCATGCGCCCCTGCATTGCCTTGCCGGCATCAACAAACAAAAGGCCGTGCCCCTTGCCGAGTGGCCGGACACCCTTCAAGCCATCGTCCAGCGCACGTTGCTGGACTGGCTTGAAGAACAGGAAATCAAAGAGGCCCTGACAGCCCTGACCCCGATTGAGGACGCCATTTCACGCGCCGTGCGTTCCCTCTATGAGGAACACCCCTATCCACGCTGGTTTTCCGCCGACCGCCCGCAAGCCACGGCCGCCGCCTCGCCAGCCAAGAACGACGCGCCCGATGAAATTCTGGTTGCCGGTTGCGGCAGTGGCCAGCAGGCAATTTTACGCGCGTTGCGCCATCCCCATCTTCCAATCACCGCCGTCGATCTAAGCCGGACCAGCCTTGCTTACGGTACGCGCATGGCACGCCGGCTGGGCGTCGAAAACATCGACTTTCTTCAAGCCGACCTTTTAAAGCTGGATGTTTTAAAGAAGCAGTTTCCGCTGATTGAATGCGGCGGCGTCCTTCACCACATGGCCGACCCCGTCGCCGGGTGGTCGGTCCTGACCGACCTGCTGCGCCCCGGCGGCAGAATGTTTGTCGCCCTTTACAGCGAACGCGCGCGCGAGGACATCGTCGCCGCCAGAAAATGGATCGCCGACCTTGGCCTGCAGCCAACGCCGCAAGACATGCGCACATTACGCAAACGCCTTTTCTTCGATGGCGAGGACGCCGGGCTTCCGGATTTTGAGACGTTCAAACGCTGCAAGGATCTTTTCGATCTCAATGGCTGTCGCGATCTGCTTTTTCACGTCCAGGAACATCACTTTACCCTGCCGCAAATCGACAAGATTCTCGACCAGCTTGGGCTTCGCTTTGCCGGCTTTCATCTGGAAGACCCCAGCATGGGGCCGGCCTATGCAACGCAATATCCCGACGATCCGGCCCTGACCAATCTTGGCAATTGGGATCGTTTTGAAGCGGCACACCCAGACGCCTTTATCAACATGTATCAATTTTGGTGTGAAAAGCCGGTCACGGCCTGAGACGTCGGTTTCGTCGTCTTTTTATGGGTGCCGCTTTATGCGTGCAGCGGTGCGCCTTCGCCGGCGCCAAGCTTCGTCAGCCGGCCCAGAAGATATTCGATATCGTCGCCCTCCAGATCCTCATATTGGGTGAGGATGCGCTCGATAATGCGCCGGCTGTAGCGTTCCTGATCGGAAGGTCCGCCATCGAAATCCGTCTCGCCGGCAACGTCGATGGCAATCCGGAAAGCCGGGTACAGGTTTTTCGGCAGGCCACTGCGTTCGTAAATCGCCTGCAGCCCCAAAGGCCCCTTGTCAAAGATCAACCGGTAGGCGTTGGCGAATGGCGCGCCAGCGCGGATCGCCAGGCTGGCGACAAGAAAGTCGATGTCACCGACACAGGCCGCGCGCAAAACGATCCCCGGTGTCAAACGGTTGTTTTCGTACAATTGCCGGACAAGCGCCTCCGCCGACGGTTCGTCGGACTGCCCGTCGAGAAGGCCAAGGGTTGCCCGCTCCCGGCTTTGCAAAATGAGATTGCTTGCTGCGTCCGGCGGCAAATCGTGATGGGTCACCAGATGTTCACGCAGGCTGTCGGAAACAAGCGTTACCAGCCGTTCCGAAATTGAAACCGGAAGCTGCGCGCGCTTCACGATCGGCCCCTGAACCAGATCGCTTTCCCCAAAGCCGTCAACAACCTTGTGCAGCGTCTTTTCGGAAAGCTCGGCCCCTTCGTTGCGGACCAGGCTGGCGACGACATTGACTTCCCCCGTTTCGACAAGCGCGTCGGAAATTTGTTCGGAAACCTGGCGTCGCCTGGAAATGGCAAGCTGCTTTTCTGCGCCCTGGTTCTGGATAATTTCAAGAAGGTCGGAATCCGTCAGCACGTCGCTGGCTTCAAGAATAGGCACCGCAACCGTGTCCACATCACTGGCCAAAGCCAGGGCCACGTCATGGGGAAGAAAAGCGCAGGTTTTCAGATTCTGCGAGAGCGCCTCGCGCACGCGCAGCGCCGCATCCCCTATCATGACGCGAAAGATTTCTTCGGCAAGGCCGCGCTCGGTCGCGCTCAGGTTACCGGCATCAAACTGGCTCGCGATTTTGGCCGCCGCGCATGCGCGCGCATCCGGCGAAGGATCGCTGAGCAGATGCGCAACGTCCGCCTGGGTAAGTCGCTCCGTCATGCCGGCGCCAAAACTGGGTCAGGAAAGCCGTAGATCAAGAAAGCCATTCCGTCATAGACCGCCTGTGGATTGCTTCTCTCTCCCAAAACTAGGCGGGCGTGGTTAAGGCTTCGTTACGCAGACCGAGCCTTGGGGGCCATTTTCCGGAAAAGACCGGCTTTCGGGTGGTTGCCGGGCGTTCCAGAGGGGCTTATGCTTCCTATTGGGCTTGTTGAACCTCCAAAACGAGGGCAGACATTGACAATTGATGCAAAAACACCCGATGCAAACGAAAATCAGGGCGCCGAAACCGAACTTCCCGACATTCTCTACCGATGCACCTCGTGTATGTACGTCTACCCACTGCAGCAATCGCCCCGAAAGGACGGCGAGCTGACCTGCGCCCATTGCGGCGAAGTCTTCGAACTGAGCGAAGAGCTGCTTGCCGACCTTGAAGTCGGCGCTTGAGAAAGGGCCACGGCACCTTCCGGCGCAACGAGCCCGGAAAAACCATAGATTCTTTAGAGGTATTCCGGCCTTTTGGCCGCGGTACAATCCCAGGCAACCGCCCGGACGATAAGGCGATAGAATGGCAGAATAAGGGTGCCACATTGACAGGCACCCCTTTGGCTTTTAGTTTTTAAACACAGAGCGGCACAAAGCCGCCTATAAAAAGAAAGAGGGGGGATACCGGAATGCAGAAATCCCTAAACATCGACCCCAATAAATGCACAGGCTGTCTGCAATGCGAGATGGCCTGCGCCTTTGAGCTTGAGGGCTCCTTTAATCCTGCACATTCCCGCATCAAGATTTTCAATTTCGAGGAACAGGGGCGCTTCGTTCCTTACACCTGCACGCAATGCGCAGAGGCCTGGTGCCTCCACGCCTGCCCCGTCGACGCCATCAAGATGGACGCCGGAACGGGGGCCAAGGTGGTGGACGATGCCATCTGCGTCGGCTGCAAAGTTTGCACCATCGCCTGCCCCTTCGGCACGGTGAATTACAACCAGGCAAGCGGCAAAGTCACCAAATGCGACCTTTGTGGTGGCGACCCGGCCTGTGCGAAGGCCTGCCCGACACAAGCCATCACCTATGTAGACGCAAACTGGACGGGGCTCGACAAGATGCGGGCCTGGGCCTCCAAAACCGATACGAGCGCAGAGCCGGCGGACACGCCCCAAGTCTCTGCCGGGCACTAAACATCAGGAGAGATCGCCATGGGTTGGCATAGAAAGCTTTTGCGGGTCAATCTGACGAAGGGGACCTGCAAAACCGAGCCCCTCAACATGGAATGGGCCCAACGCTACCTTGGCTCCCGGGGCTTGGCCGCAAAATATCTCTATGAAGAAATCGACCCCACCGTCGATCCACTTTCCCCCAAGAACAAACTTATTTTCGCCACCGGGCCACTGACCGGAACCAGCGCGTCAACGTCCGGCCGCTACACGGTGACCACGAAGAGCCCGTTGACCGGCGCCATTGCGTGCTCCAACTCCGGTGGCTATTTCGGCGCCGAGCTGAAATTCGCAGGCTACGACATGGTGATCCTTGAGGGCCGGTCAAAAGAACCCGTTTACCTTTGGATCAATGACGACGAGGTGACGCTGCAGCCCGCCGACAAGATCTGGGGCAAGACCGTCTGGGAGACGGAGCCATGGATCAAGAAGACCCATCAGGACCCGTTGATCCGCGTCGCGTCCATCGGCGTGCCCGGGGGAGCCGGCGGGGAATATGCCTGCATTTTCAACGAGCTGCCTCGCGCCCCCGGGCGGTCGGGGGTAGCCATCCAGGACGGGGGCAGGAAGGGCCTAGA
>CAYTAE010000111.1:0-5571 GCA_964435655.1 uncultured Rhodospirillaceae bacterium | reverse complement strand
AATGATGAGCAAACCCGGCGCCGGGCGCGAACCTAGCGCTTCGATTGCCGAAGCCACGCCTCCGGAAAAAACCGCTTTTCCAGGCCATTGCTGCTGCTTTGCCAGAAGGTCCAGGGTCTCACGGGTGACATCGTCCGAAACGAAGGCCAGAAACGGATCTGCCTCCGGATGCAAAACGGGCGTCTCCACGAGGTTACTTGTCGCCGCCATCATTCACCGTCGCCTCTTTTTCCAATTCCTTTACTTCACCCTTGCGATAGCGTGCCACCGCCGCTGCCGCGACGGTGCCATCCGCCGGACCAAGGTCGCGTCCAGTCACCAAATCCCTGGGATCGGCAATCATCTGTCCCAAATTCACCGCATTCGCGCAGCCATAATTGCTCCAGACCCCGTTTGTTAGCGGCGGGGCGCGATGCCAGTCCGGACAATCTGGATAGGTCACGGCATAACGTTCGACAGCGACAATCGCGGTGTTCTTGACCCCGGCATTCGAAGGCAACACCGATGAGGCATAGCCAATATCCGCAAGAAAATTCTGCAGCGCCCTACCCCGTGCTTTGAAAAGGGCATTCCTTCCATCGACCGAGGCACCGGGATTGACCAAGATATTGTTGTCCGGCCCCTTGTAAGTTTGTCTCAAAAACCCGGTCAGTGCGGCCTTCGCATCCTTATCAAGGGCAGCTTCACTGGGTGCAAAGGCAACGAGATGCGTCTCGCGCGACCATTCGACCGCCAGTTGCTTGGGGGTTTCATTCACCTCCAGATCCGCTTTGGTAACATTGGTGCAACCAACCAGCGCGCCAAAGAACACAACCGCCAGAAGAGGCCGCATTGCTATTTCAATCGAACGCATCCTTCCCTCCTAATCCAGCGAGAAACCGGCTGGGCCCACCAGGCGCGGCTTGCGCGGGGGGGTGGCCTTGTTACCCTTCTCAGACGTGACCTCTTTGAACACGCGTCCTTCGACGATGCGTTCAAAGTCGGACGGTATCCTTAGACCATCCGTCGCCCCCAACGCTTTGGCAGACGACACCGGACGCACAAGGTAGGGCGTCACAATGATGGCCAGTTCCGTCTCATTCCGCTGAAAACTCGTCGAGCGAAAAAGGCTGCCGATAATTGGCAAATCCCCAAGACCGGGAAATTTGCTGACCGAATTCTGCACATTGTTTTGCATAAGCCCCGCAATCGCAAAGGTCTGGCCGCTGCCAAGT
The DNA here is from genome assembly GCA_964435655.1 of uncultured Rhodospirillaceae bacterium. Taxonomy (GTDB): domain Bacteria; phylum Pseudomonadota; class Alphaproteobacteria. Next base: position 4,357 of record CAYTAE010000111.1, on the reverse strand, counting down.
TCAACCGTGGTTTCCGCGCGCCGCGTTGTTAATGCCGGAATGCTGATATTGTTCAGAACAACGGCGCCATTGTTGGACAATTGACTGACTTCCGGGCGAACACGAAGGCTGATCCGCGAATCATCCAAAATCGTTGGCGTAAAGGCGAGACTGACACCGAATTTTTTAAATTCGACGGTAATGGTGTCCTCGTCCTGCGGCACCAGCACCGGAAATTCTCCACCAGCAAGAAAGCTTGCCGTCTCGCCAGAAACGGCAGTGAGATTTGGTTCCGCCAAAATCGTAATCAGCCCTTCATCTTCAAGAGCGTCGATCAGCGCATTCAGGTCCAGACCGCCTTTCGAAGCCGAGCCGAAAAGACTGTTCGTCATCGTTTGCCCAAAACTTTGTCGCGTCGCGAAAGACCCAGCGCGCAACGCCGGATCGGCAATGCCCAGGGCGCCACCAGCAACAATCGGATTGCCAGTGGCAATGCCCAGGGCAATGTCCCGGCTTGTCCCCATGATGTCCCAATTGATGCCAAATTCTTTCATCACCTCGCGCTGAATTTCGGTCACGCGAACTCGAAGGTTGACCTGATTTGGGCCACCCACATTCAGGCGGTAAATCAAATCACCCTCCTCAGCGACGAAGCGGGCCGTCAAACGACGAACTTCCTCTGCGTCGCGGGAAGAACCTACCTGGCCGCTGACCACAAGCGCCCCACCCACGGACGCCACCTGTACCGGGCTTCCCGGCACAAGCTCACGCACGGCACGCCGCAGACGGACCAAGCCATGGTTTACACGAACCTTCGAATTGAGAAGAAGGTTGCCGGCTTCGTCTACGGCATAGAGCGTCGTTTCACCGGCTTGCTTGCCGAAGAGATAGAGAATCTTTGGCGATTTCACCTGAATGTCGGCAATGTCAGGATTGGCGATAAAGACAGAGGCTGCACGCCCGGCCAGGCGAATCAATTGGCCTTCATTGATTTCAAGTGTCACCGGTCGATCAAGCGCCGTGATAAATTCAGCATTCACGGACGCATGAAGCGGCAATGCCGACGGCGTCGCCGCAAAGACAAAAAGCCCGATTAGCATAGCAAAAAAGCTGCGCATCCCCATTCTCCTAAAACCGGATTTCTTCTTGCTTGGAGCCACGGGTGACCATAAGCGGTCGCGTTTCACTAGCGATGAGGGGGCTAACCTCGCTATCCCATGTGTAACTGCGCCGCTTTTTCCCTGATCTGGCCAGCGAAACAGGATTTTCCGCAAGGCTACGCAGGCTTAGGGAAAGCTTGCCCATTTCCGTCAGCATGGCGATCATTTCCGCCTGCTTTGTTGTCACTTCAAGGGTCGCGGTCTGCGCAATTTCAACCTCGCCGTTCTGGTCATCCGTTTTTTGATCGACGGCAAGGATACGAATGTTGCGCAGCACGGTTTCACTCACCCGTTTCATTCTTGCGTCTTCACCCGAGCTCATGCGAATCCCGTGGGTAAGGATAAGATCCACACGGTCGCCTGGAAAAATAAACCCGGCAATCCCAGACGTTGCATTGATCGATACCGTCACCGCCCGCTTTCCAGGACTCAACACCGCAGCAAGAAATCCCCGTTCGCCAGGGCGGACGATGCGGCCTTCCGTAATCGGTTCGCCAGCGGCAATGCCGCTGCGAACGACCGAATTAACAAAGTCTTCGCGCTTTCCTTTTCCTTTGACGATATATGCCGGCGAAAGGCTTTCTTCCGGCCAAGCCTGCCAACGAAGCTGGTTGGGTTTAACAAAGGAGCCTGCTGGCAAATCGTCACGAACGACCAGGATTGCCATCGCCGATGCAGCGGGCACTGTTACCCCCGATTGTGCCGTCATGGCGGCACGTTCCGCATGAATCCAACCGCGGGCAAAAAGCGCGGTGCCAACGGAAAGAACGATGGCCGTCAGGATCAAGACAATGCTGCGCAAACTCAAAAAAGAAAAAATATTTGCCATCAGCCGATCCTTACCCCGTCAAAATGCGCCCGCCGACATAGAAACCGCCAGCCGCAATCGCAATGCCATAGGGAATGTATTGTTTCTCTTTGGAAGCACGAGGCGCGGGCCCAGATGCTTCCGCCGGGCCGGGCCTGTAAAAATGAAGGGTCGTCATCATGGCGAGCGAAAGAAGCCCGCCCGCCAATCCTGTAATAAGAAGTAGATCGATAATTTGCGCTGGCCCGGCCCATAATGCGACCGCAGATAAAAGTTTTACGTCGCCACCGCCAAGCAGACGAAAAGCAAACATTGCCACGCCAACAAAAAACACCGCGCCCCCGACAATCAGGGCCCCCACCCAATCCACGGGCGTTGCAGCGGTAAAAACGTGAACAAAAAACAACAGCGCCGCTGCCACAGAAAGGCCATTGGGAATGAGATAGCGATAATAATCACCGACCGCTGCCCAGATGAGCAGCGCCAGGAAAGTGACAATCGCTATTTGATCGAAAATCAAAAACATTCCGCAAGCCTTGCCTTAAGAAAAGTCGTGCAAAAAGCCAGAGGAACACGGAGGCGAAGAGCACGGAAAAATTCCATCGCACAACAGCGACAGATTTATGCTTTCCCGCGTCTTCGCCTCCGAAATCCCGTCAACAAAGCTGCCCACCTTTACGGGGCAACCGCTGCATCCAGCGAACTGGAAACCGTCGTGAACATCGTGTTCAACGACCCACCCATCGCCTGCAGCGCGCCAATCGCGGCAACCGACACCAGGGCGGCAATCAGGCCGTACTCAATGGCAGTGGCGCCGGATTCGTCTTTTAGAAATTTACGAAACGTGTTCATCGCCTTACTCCTACTTTATGGAAGCTAACACGGAGTTTTATAAGCAAGACACGTTAATGAAACATGAATTCAATGTAATAAATTACAATTACCGATCTTTATTAAAGTAATAAAATTGTTTAATACATTTGAATATAATTTATGAACAATTTTATTCAAATTTTATACTTATATAGATACTTATTTTAACTTGTGATTAAAGCGGTCAGCCTTAGGATTACCTCATATTTATTCCTATACTTACCCACGCATCCGGGAGATGCAGCGATGAAAACAAGCTTGAAATGGCTATGGAAAAGACTGGCCTTGCTGACCGGCGACCGCAGCGGTGTCGTCGCCGTCTTTGTCGCGGCGATGATTGTTCCCGCCGTGGGCTTTCTGGGTGTTGCGACAGACGCCGCACGCGGCTATCTCGTAAAAGCCCGGCTTGCACGCGCGCTCGACTCGGCAGCGTTGGCCGGTGGCCGGGTCATGTTTTCTGCAAACCGGGACGCCGACATTCAAATGTATTTCGATGCGAATTTTCCGCCGGGCTATCTCGGCGCTACCGTGACGGGCCCGACTACCAGCGTCGATGCCAACAATGAAATCATCACGCTGACCGCATCGGCCACAATCGATACGACCTTCATGCATCTTTTTGGATTTAACAGTCTGAACGTTGCCGCAGAAACGGAAGTCACGCGCCAGACCCAGATGCTGGACGTCGTGCTTGCCATCGACATGTCCGGATCGATGGCATCAAGTGCTGGCGGTGGTGGCACGCGCATCGAAGCCGCACGCGACGCCGCAACGGAGCTTGTCAATATTCTCTTTGGAGCAGATGAAACAAAACCACTTTTGAACATTGCGCTGGTCCCTTGGAACGGCAAAGTAAACATCATGCGCAATGGTGAGCCGTATAATTCAACGCTCACCACAACCCAGGCCGTTCCGGCATTTACAAACCCTCTTACCGGCGCGGCACAATCGGAAGTCTATTATCCGAACAATTCGCCGGTGCCGCTGCTTGCCCCACCGCCTGCAGACTGGCAAGGCTGTGTTTTTCAGCGTTACCTCGATGACGGCAACGATTTGAACGATGCTGACCTTGACCTTTACGAGGTCACGAAAAACGGGTTTGAGTGGTTCGCATGGGAATTTATCGGGCCAGAAGGCGAGCCCGTGCCCGGCTCCGATGACTGCACCCTTGCCGTCAATGGGTCCGAATGCCGACGCTGCCTTAGCCATGGCATCACGCCATTGCAAAACACGAAAACCGCCGCTCTTGACGCCATCAACGAGTTGACCGGCCCAACGGGCACGACAAACATCCCCGATGGGCTTGCCTGGGCCTGGCGCGCATTAATGCCGGGAGCCCCTTTCGCCCAGGCCGACCCGGACCCAGAATTTACCCGACAGCAGGCGATTGTCCTGCTAACGGATGGTGAGAATTACGGCGGTTCCGGGGATGGCTACAAAACGGCCTTCGGGCTTGGAACCGGCGCCGGATCGGAAATGGACCCACGGCTTCTTCAACTCGCCACCACCATCAAAGCCGGCAACGTCGCCATTTATG
>CAYTAE010000110.1:0-5642 GCA_964435655.1 uncultured Rhodospirillaceae bacterium | reverse complement strand
GCGGACCGTTCGCCGGGCGAGTTTTATCAACTTGATATCGAAATGTCCTTTGTAACCCAGGATGATGTCTTTGACGCCGTCGAGCCGGTGCTGCACGGGGTTTTCGAAGAATTTGCGCGCGGTCGCAGCGTCAGCCCGCTGCCGTTTCAGCGCATTCCTTATGCGGAGGCCATGCTCCTCTACGGATCGGACAAGCCGGATTTGCGCAATCCCTTGCGCATTTGCGATGTTACGGAGGCGTTTGACGGGGGCGGTTTTTCTATTTTCGCCAAGGCGATCGGCAAGGGGGCCATCGTGCGCGCCATTCCCGGCCCGGATACGGCGGGGCGTCCGCGAAGTTTCTTTGACAAGCTGAACGATTGGGCCTTGGAAGAGGGCGCGCCGGGCCTTGGTTACATTATTTTTACGGAAGACGGTGCCAAAGGGCCGATCGCAAAATTTCTGGATGAACCGCGCCTTGCCATCTTGCGTGAAAAATCAGGCATTGCGAATGGGGATGCGCTTTTCTTCGTTTGCGACACGCCGGATGCGGCACCGAAATTCGCTGGCGCCGTTCGCGACAAGCTTGGTCAGGCGCTTGATCTTCTGGAGAAGGATGCCTTTCGGTTGTGCTGGATTGTGGATTATCCACTCTTTGAACTGGACGCAGATGGCCAGGTTGGTTTCAGTCACAATCCCTTTTCAATGCCCCAGGGTGGTATGGACGCGCTGGAAAATGAAGACCCCCTCACGATCAAGGCATATCAGTACGACATCGTCTGCAACGGGATCGAACTTTCGAGCGGGGCAATTCGGAACCATCTGCCGGAAATCATGTACAAGGCCTTTGGCATTGCCGGCTATTCACAGGAAGACGTGGAATCGCGTTTCGGCGGCCTTTTGAGCGCTTTTAAATTCGGTGCGCCGCCCCATGGCGGCGTTGCGCCGGGCCTTGATCGTATCGTGATGTTGCTTGCGGACGAGCCGAACATTCGTGAAGTTATTCTTTTCCCAATGAACCAAAATGCCGAAGATCCCCTGATGCAAGCCCCCGCCGAAATGCCGCCGGAACGACTGCGTGAGCTGCATTTGCGCGTGCTTCTGCCCCCGCCGCCGAAAAAAGACCAGCAAAGCTAAAAATTTATTTGTATTTGCAACAAGTTGTCCGCGATCCTTAACGGGACGTTTACGCGCGGGGGTTAGATTGCCTGTTCAGGTTTTGAGGGCCTTTTCAGGAGTTCCCATGCGCTCTTCTAAAAGATCTTCGGAAAGTTTTTTTTCGGGCGGCTTTCATCTCGCCGTGCCGTTTTTTGCCATGTTTACGGTGGGGGCTTGCGCCTTGCCACCGGCGGTAACGGTGGCAAGCCTTGCTGCCGACGGCGTGAGTTATGCGATGAGTGGCCGGACCGTTTCGGATCATGCGCTTTCCTACGCGGTGCAGGAAGATTGCGCCGTCTATCGGGTTGTCAAAGGCGAAAGCATCTGCCATCCGGAACAATCGGAAACGGCCCTGTCCTTGACGCACACAGCCGCGCTGCAAGATGAAACGCCGACAAGTCTGGAACCGGTGGTGGGCGGGGGCGCAACTTCTTTTTCGCAAAGCCTGGCAACCGATACCGTGGCAAGTGATGTCGTTGCGCCAGCCGATCACGTCAAAACGCTGGAGGCCGTAGCGAAGCCGGCGCGTGATTCCTGGGCGCGCTGGGCCTATCGTGGTGGCTCGGATGTGGCCGTCACTTTCCTTGCTCTTGGAAGTTATCGTTTCCGCACGAACGCCGTTCGGACGGCGATGCAATATGAAACCTATTCCCCCCGAATCGTCATTACCTATCTTCAGGGCCAAAACTATTACCGTGTTGTCGTTGGGCCTTATTCGGATGCCGACATCGCGGATGCGAAAACGGACTTGATTCAGGCCGGGGCAAGCCCCTGGCGGGTGCGTCTTTGCGGCGTTGAAGGTGTGGGGACGAATTGTGAAAAGGCGGGTTAAGGCCAGACCGGTCAGATGACCACAATTTCGGGTGGGGTTTTGGATTTACGGCGCTTGCTTTGGAACATGGCCGCGTCCGCCCGTTCGATCAAATCTTTCTTCTGATCGCCGGGGCCGAAAGATTCGATGCCAAAGCTGACCCGAACCGGAATGCGATGCCCCCCCATGGTGATGATGCTGCGCACAAGCCTGGTGTTCAGGGTTTTTAAGCGGCGCAGACCATAGGCAATGTCCGTTTCGGCCATCAGGATGGCGAATTCGTCGCCACCAATGCGGGCGACGTAATCCGTTTCGCGCACATTGGCTAGAATCCGGCGCGCAATCTCGCGCAAGACTTCATCCCCGATCAGGTGGCCATAGCGGTCGTTGATTTTCTTGAAATCGTCGACGTCGCTGATGGCGAGAACGCCCGTGGTGCCGTTGCGATTGGCGCTGGCAAGGGCACGGTTGATTTGTGCATCGAAGCCACGGCGGTTTAGCAGCCCCGTTACTTCGTCCGTCATCGTCAGGACTTCAAGCTTGGCAATGCGCTCGGCCTGGGCAAGAAGGCGGCGTTCAGCATCGGCGGCCAGGCGTAGGGCCTGTTCCAGCAGGGCGAGCTGACTGACACCCGGAAGCTGTCCTTCCCAGGCCTGCTTTGATTGGCCTAATTGAAACGCGCCCGCCTGTGTCAGCTGTGTGACGGGAGGCTTTGGATTTGCCGTTTCGCGGTGGAGCTTTGCCGGTGCCATGTCGATGCCTTGCCTGTTTCAGTGGGGCTATTGGCCTGCAGAGAAGGTAGCAAGGGGCATGCCAAGAAAAAAATAAGGAAAAAGAATGGGTTAGAATTATCTTCCGGGGGGGGAGGTAGGTAAAAATTTCCTATCGGTCCTTTTTTGCCGCAGGCGGGGGTGAAATTTTCCCTTGTTTTTCTTGCCGGGCGCCCCGACCCTTGAAAAAACACGGAAGGAATATCAATGACATGGCATTGTCTGCCTTATTTCCCACAACCAGATGCCTGTGGCGGCGTCCGTCACTTTGGCTATCGTTTCGGTTCTCGTAAGCTTCGCGTCTTTTCCCAAGCTGTTCTTCTTATGTTTTTCAGCGCACACATGGCCCATGCCGAGGCGGGCCTGGCACCCCATCGGGCCTATTATTCGGCAAAGATCGCGCAGGTGAAGCAGACAAGCCAGATTGTCAACGCCCAGGGTAAGATGGTGATTGAATTGGCGGAATCCTGCGAGGGCTGGGAGACGGTACAAGGCACAGAATTGCTGTTTACCAATAATCGGGGCGAGGACTTTGTCATGGATATCCGCTTTACAAGCTGGGAATCCAGAGACGGTCGGCAGTTCCATTTCAATTACGTTCATAAAAAAAACGATATTGTTCAGATGGAATTGCTTGGTCGGGCGGAATTCCCGGAAAAGGGAATGGCCGGGACCGCTTTTTTTTCAAAGCCCGCCCATGGGGAGGTTTCCCTGCCGAAGGGTGCCGTTTTTCCAACCGAGCATCTGTCCATGCTGATTGCTCATGCCGACGCCGGGAAGATGCTTTTTTCCAAAGCGGTCTTTGACGGCACAACGGATGGTGGCCCTTATGAAATTAGCGCCGTCCTTAGCCAGCCAGATCGCTTCCCGGAAGGCAAAAAAGACGGGCTGGAACGTCTCTCGGGCGAGTATGTTTGGCCAATTCGGCTAGCTTTCTTTTCCCATGGCGCCGTCGATGCCATGCCGGAAATGGAACTCGGCGTCTGGCTGCTTCGTTCGGGCGTGGCCGAGCGCATCGTTTCCGATCACGATACGTTTGTTATTGCCAGTGAGCTTGAGCGGGTGGAGTGGCTGCCATCGCCAAAATGCTAGGTTTCAGACTGTTTTTCAATGAGTTGCCGGCTTCATAAGGCTTTAAGGCTATGGTAACCATCCCTCCCTTAAGACTTATGAAATGAAAACAGGGACTTGGTGATGCCGCAGACCATTCTGATTGTTGAAGACAACGCGTTGAACATGAAGCTTTTTCAGGACCTTCTGGTGGCCAATGGCTACCGGACGTTGCAGACGGATGACGGCTTGAAGGCCTTGGACATGGTGCGGCAGCACAGGCCGGATTTGGTGCTGATGGATATTCAGCTTCCAGAAATTTCCGGATTGGTCATTACAAAACAAATTAAGGACGATGCGGAATTAAAGGATATTCCCGTTATCGCTGTTACGGCTTTTGCCATGAAAGGCGATGAGGAAAAAATTCGCGAAGGTGGTTGCGAAGCCTATATCGCCAAACCGATTTCTGTTCCGCATTTTCTGGAAACTATCAAAAAAGTTATGGGCAGGGCGGCATGACCGCACGTGTGTTGGTCGTCGATGACATGCCGACGAACGTGAAGCTGCTAGAGGCACGCCTCTCGAATGCGTATTTCGACGTAATTACGGCAAATGACGGGCCGTCGGCTCTTGAACTGCTGCGCAGTAGCCTGCCGGACATTGTCCTGCTGGATGTCATGATGCCGGGCATGAACGGCTTTGAGGTTTGCAAGGAAATTAAGTCCGATCCGAAAACCTGCCACATTCCCGTTGTCATGGTTACGGCACTAAGTGAGACGAAGGACCGCATCCAGGGCCTGGAGGCGGGTGCCGATGATTTTTTGACAAAGCCGATCAATGACAAAGCATTGCTGGCACGAGTCCGCAATCTGACGCGCGCTAAAATGATGATGGACGCCTGGCGGCAAAGGTCCGAGACGTTTGAGAAGCTAGGGCTTGATATCTCGCTGCCGGAATTGTGCAAGGAGGACACTGGCAAAGCAAAAATTCTTTTGATCGAGGACAGTCAGCACAGCGCCGCACATATTCGAGACGTGCTTGTAGAAGCAGAAGGGGACGACGTCACAATCGTTGCCGATGGTGTTGCCGCAATGACCGCGTTGCACGAGCCAGCCTGTGAGCTTGTGATTCTCAACCTGGATTTGGCGAACGAGGATGCCCTGAGGCTTGTCGCGCAGATTCGTGCCAGAGAGGAACTTCGCAGCCTGGCCATTCTTGTTCTTGTTGAGGAGCACGATGAAGAAGTTCTTGCGCAAGCGTTTGAGGTTGGCGTGCATGACTATTTGGTCCGGCCGATCGAAGACAGTGAACTTCTTTTGCGTAGTCGCACGCAAATTCGCCATAGCCGTTATCAAAAACGACTGAGCAGCGACTACCAGAACAGTCTGGCGCTTGCGGTAACCGATAGCCTAACCGGGCTTTACAACCGACGCTACCTGGAGACCCACTTGCCGCGCCTTTTGGAAGATTCCCTCCATCAGGAAAAAAACCTGGTCGTGATGCTGATAGATTTTGACCACTTTAAGGATGTGAACGATCGCTTCGGCCATGTTGCGGGGGATCACGCGCTTAAGGAAGTCGCGGCCCGAATTCGGGCAAACGTTCGCAGCTTTGATCTTGTTGTGCGTCTGGGTGGCGATGAATTTGTTGTTGTCATGCCGGATTGCTCGCTGCCATTCGTGCGCGCGACGGTCGAACGTGTGCGTGCCAGCGTTTCAGATCAGCTGGTCATGATGCCGGGCGAGAATGAAGGTTCGACCATTACGGTTAGCATTGGGGTCGCCCAAGTCCAGGGCCAGGCGGACATGCCCGAAGCGCTTCTCAAACGTGCCGATCTTGCCATGTACAAAGCGAAAGCCGCAGGGCGCAACAAG
>CAYTAE010000109.1:0-5700 GCA_964435655.1 uncultured Rhodospirillaceae bacterium | reverse complement strand
AAGATGGATTTTCCGTCGTCGCGCCGACAAGGGTCACCGTGCCATCTTCAACATACGGTAAAAACCCGTCCTGCTGCGCCCGGTTAAACCGGTGAATTTCGTCGATAAACAGAAGCGTTCCCGTTCCCACCGCGCGCCGGTCTTTTGCTTCCTGAAAGACGCGCCGAAGGTCCGCCACGCCGGAAAAAACCGCAGAAAGAGCAATAAAGGCCAGCGACGTATGATCTGCAAGAATCCGGGCAATTGTCGTCTTGCCACAACCCGGCGGCCCCCAAAGCACCATTGAAATTAAATGGCCCGAAGCCAGCATGCGACCAAGCGGCGCCGAGGGACCTAACAGATGGTCCTGTCCGACCACGTCCTCGAGTCGTTCAGGCCGAAGACGCGCCGCCAGAGGCTGCGGAGCCTGGGATTCGAAAAGGGTCGTCACCTGCGAAACACCGTTGTAAGGGTTTGCTCCCCCCGCCGGATCGATATTTTCCACTCGCGGACGGCCGTAGAAAGCGCCGCCGTTAAATCCCTGACAAGCGTTATATCCTTGGCGTTCAGCCGAAGAAGGATGTCGCCAGTGCGAAAACCGGCCCGATCCGCAGCACTTCCCTGTGAAATGTCGAGAACAATAACCCCAGGCCGCATGCTACCCACGCCAAGCTCCTCGCCAAGGGCCGGCGAAAGGTTAGCAATCTGCGCACCACTAAAGGGATGCGGGCCGCTCAAATCCGTCTTGTTTCGCAGTGGCACTTCCGGCGGCGGCGTCAGTGTCAGCTGAAGCGTCTGTGGACGGTTTTTGCGAACAATTGAAATTTTTGCCTGCGCATTCAGGGTCTGCGTGGCCACGCGGTATTGCAGCGCGTCTGGATCGTTCACCTCATGGCTGCCGATCCCGGTAATAACGTCGCCGACCTGAATGCCGGCCCGATCCGCTGGACCGCCCGGATAGATTGCGTTCACCACGACGCCGGCGGGCCGGGAAAGGCCAAAAGACGGTGCCAGTTCAGCCGTCACCGCCTGACCCTTTGCGCCAAGCCATGGCCGGATCAGGCGACCGCCACCCTCCGCCGCATGAACGACCGTGCGCGCCATGTTCGCCGGCACGGCAAAGCCGATTCCGATCGAACCGCCCCCCCCTTTCGAGTAGATCGCGGAATTAATCCCGATCAACCGCCCGTCCAATGTCACCAGCGCCCCTCCGGAATTCCCCGGGTTGATCGCCGCATCCGTCTGGATGAAGAAACGAAAATCCGTTACGCCAACACGGGTACGCGCAAGGGCTGAGACGATGCCGCTTGTCACCGTCTGGCCGAAGCCAAAGGGATTGCCGACGGCGAGGACAAGGTCGCCGACCTCAAGACCATCCGAATCCCCCATATCCAGATAGGGAAACGCCCCATCGCCAGTTGTGATTTTGAGGATGGCAAGGTCCGTCCGCTTATCTGCCAAAACGATTTCCACGGGAAGTTCCCGACGATCGGCAAGTGCGACGGTAATTTCTACGGCCCCGGCAATGACGTGATTGTTCGTCACGATCAACCCATCGGGCCGTACGATGACGCCCGAGCCTAGGGGGGTTTTCTGAATTTCCCGCTTGCGCCCAAATCCCTTGCCAAAGAAGCGCCTGAAAAAGGGATCGTTAAAAAGCGACGGCGTTTTTTCTCTGGAGACGGCTTGCTTGCCACTAATGTTAACAACGGCGGGAAGCACTTTCTTGACGGTTGGGGCAAAAGAAAGCTGAATTTGTGCCTTGGACTGTGGCGGGATACGCGTTTGCGCCAGAACCTCCGGACTCAGACAAACCCCGGCAAGCAAGGCAGCCAGCACAGCGCCATAAATGTTTTTCCGCAAAGATGGCCTCTTCATCGTTGCATCGCTCCTATCCACAACCCCGCCATTCAATCGGCATTGAATGTCAGACGAGGGGCCGGACCAAAAGAAAAAAGGGGCAGTCCATCCGACCGCCCCTCTAAGCATCTTCCATGGAGGAAGGCCTTACGCTTCCGCGCTTTCCGCTTCCTCCTGCACCGCCAGCAGGGGGCCTGAATCCTGCCCCTTCGCTTCCATGTCCCGATCAACAAGTTCGATCACGGCCATATCGGCGGCATCGCCATAGCGAAAGCCCGCGCGCAAAACCCGCGTATAGCCACCTGGCCGCGTGGCGTAGCGTTCTGCCAGCGTCGAGAAAACCTTGTTCGTGATCTTCGTATCCTGGAGAACCGATAATACCTGACGTCGGGCATGCAAGCCCCCGCGCTTTCCAAGCGTGATCAATTTTTCAACGACGGGACGCAAGTCCTTTGCTTTTGGAAGCGTCGTCTTGATCTGCTCATGTTTGAAAAGCGCAACCGCCATATTTGCAAACATCGCCTTGCGATGGCTGCTGGTACGATTGAGTTTCCGTCCTTTTAAGCGATGTCGCATGGGACTAGTACGGCTCCTCTAAACGCTTTGTCAGTTCTTCAATGTTCTCTGGCGGCCAATCTTCGATTTCCATACCAAGATGCAGCCCCATATGGGAAAGCACTTCCTTGATCTCGTTCAGCGACTTGCGGCCAAAATTCGGCGTGCGCAACATTTCGCCTTCTGTCTTGCGAACCAGATCTCCAATGTAGAGGATATCGTCGTTCTTCAGACAGTTTGCGGAGCGAACCGAAAGTTCGAGTTCATCCACTTTGCGAAGAAGGCTGCGATTAAACGCTGGCTCTGCCTCGGCTTCAACCAATGGCTGTTCAGCTGGCTCTTCAAAATTAATGAAGGGATTAAGCTGGTCCTGCAGAATGCGCGCGGCAAATGCCACCGCATCGTCTGGCTTCACGGTGCCATCCGTCTCGATCTGAAGAGTAAGCTTGTCATAGTCCGTGATCTGGCCAACGCGCGCATTTTCGACCTTAAAGGTGACCTGCCGTACGGGACTGTACAACGCATCAACCGGAATAAGGCCAATCGGTGCGTCCTCTGGCCGGTTCTGCACGGCCGGAACGTAGCCCTTGCCGCTATCGACGGTGAACTCCATGTTCACGGAAGCGTCCTTATCAAGGGTGAAGAGAACAAGACCCGGGTTCATAATCTCGATCCCGTGACCTGCATCAATCTGCGCCGCCGTGACTTCGCCCGGACCCGTCGCTTTCAGTCCCATCCGCTTCGGCCCCTCGCCATATAGGCTGAGAGCCAGCGACTTGATGTTCAGAACAATGTCCGTCACATCCTCGCGGACTCCCGAGATCGACGAGAACTCGTGGAGAACGCCGTCAAACTGAATCGACGTTACCGCCGCGCCCTGCAAGGAAGACAGCAAAATGCGCCGCAGAGCATTTCCAAGGGTAAGCCCAAATCCACGCTCCAGCGGCTCGACGACGATCGAAGCCATAACTTTGGCATCCGCGCCTTCCTGGATGTTGATCTTGCTCGGCTTGATTAGATCTTTCCAATTCTTCTGGATCACGTGCGGAACCCCTAACGACGGAACGTTTTTCGTAAAAACCTGGTCATCAAAGCGACGATTGTTAAAGGGGACGTTCCTCGAACCCCATTCAATCCTGTCGCGCCGCTAAACCCGCCGACGCTTGCGTGGACGGCAACCGTTATGGGGGATTGGTGTCACATCCCGAATGGCCGTAATCATGAAACCAACCGCCTGAAGGGCCCGCAGCGCCGATTCGCGACCAGCACCGGGACCTTTAATCTCAATCTCAAGCGTGTGCATGCCATGCTCTTTCGCACGTTTGCCCGCAGCCTCTGCGGCCGTCTGGGCGGCAAAGGGGGTCGATTTCCGTGACCCCTTAAATCCCTCGCTGCCTGCCGACGCCCACGAAATCGCATTGCCCTGGGCGTCTGTAATCGTAATCTTCGTGTTGTTAAAGCTGGCGCTCACATGCGCAACACCGGAAGCAATGTTCTTCCGTTCGCGGCGACGTGGACGCTGCACCGTGGCTTTAGCCATCTCTGCTCTCGTCCTTACTTATTTTTTCCTGCCGGCGATTGTTTTTGCCGGGCCCTTCCTCGTACGCGCATTCGTATGCGTGCGCTGCCCACGAACCGGAAGTCCCTTCCGATGACGCAGACCACGATAACAGCCAAGGTCCATCAGCCGCTTGATATTCATGCTGATTTCCCGGCGCAAATCACCTTCAACCAGATGATCGCTATCAATTGCCTCGCGGATTCGGATGACTTCGTCCTCTGACAACTGATTGACGCGCGCGGTGAGCGGAACCTGTACTTTCTGGCAAATTTCAACAGCCTTCGATCGACCAATACCGTGAATATAGGTCAACGCGATAGGAATCCGTTTATTTGTGGGGATGTTTACCCCTGCAATGCGAGCCAAGTCGAATTCTCCTTCATCCCCGCAGGGAAACCCTCGCCAAACCAATGGCCGTCAAGAAAAACAGATCGTCTGGGAAGGTGCGCGATTATAGGAATTCTGTTCCTTAAGTCAATAAACCTGCCCATTTTTTGCTATCTCAGGGCCACTTCAATCGCCGCCGTCACCGCATCGAAATCTGCCATGCCGTCAACGGTCGTCAGGACCCCCTTTTCGCGGTAATATGGTAGTATAGGTGCGGTTTGTTCGTGATATGCCAAAAGCCGGGCCTTCACCGTTTCCGGATTGTCGTCCTTGCGGCGGCTGAACGCTTTACCACCACAGCCATCACAAACACCCTCGACTGCGGGCCGTTTGAATTCGTCGTGGTACCCGACGCCGCAATCCGCACAGCTGAACCGTCCAGAAATTCGCTTCACCAAAGCAGCATCCTTGACCCCAAGCTCGATCACATGGTCGATCTTGACCCCCTTGCGCACCAGCATCTCATCAAGAGCCTCGGCCTGAGCCACGGTCCGGGGAAACCCATCCAGGATAAAGCCATTGCTGCAATCTTGCGCCGCAATACGTTCTTCAATCATTTGAATGATGATCGCATCCGACACCAAGGCACCCTGTTCAACAATGCTCTTTACCTGGTTGCCCAAATCCGAGCCGGAAGCAATTGCCGCGCGCAACATGTCGCCCGTCGAAAGATGGACAATTTCATATTTACCTTCGATGGATTTCGCCTGGGTACCCTTTCCGGCCCCCGGCGGTCCCAACAAAATTAATTTCATCGTTTGCGCCCCTTAAGCCGAGATTTTTTGATCAGACCTTCATATTGATGCGCAATCAAATGGGACTGAATTTGACCAACCGTATCCAAGGTAACGGTGACGACGATCAAAAGACTCGTGCCGCCGAAATAGAACGGCACGGAATAATTGGAGATTAATATCTCCGGCAAAATACAAACGGCAGCAAGGTAGAGAGCCCCAACCGTCGTCAAACGGGTCAATACGTAGTCGAGATAGACCGCCGTGTTTGTGCCGGGACGAATGCCGGGAATAAAACCACCATATTTCTTTAGATTGTCCGCCGTGTCCTCTGGATTGAAGACAATGGCCGTGTAGAAGAAGGCAAAGAAAATAACCAGTCCGGAGAAAATCAAAAGATAGAGCGGTTGCCCGCGCCCGAGAAAGGCAGCCATCGTTGCTATCCAGTCGCCACTACCAGCATCTGCCCCAACCGAGAACCCAGCAAGGGTCGCCGGCATCAGAAGAAGCGAGCTCGCAAAAATGGGCGGAATAACGCCTGCGGTATTCAGCTTCAAAGGCATATGGGAGGCCTCGCCTCCATACATTTTATTTCCTGCCTGCCGCTTTGGATACTGAATTACG
>CAYTAE010000108.1:0-5771 GCA_964435655.1 uncultured Rhodospirillaceae bacterium | reverse complement strand
CAGCTGGATAGAGCACCAGACTACGAATCTGGGGGTCGGGAGTTCGAATCTCTCCGGGCGCGCCAGACGTTTTCCCCAGGCTTTCCAGGCCTTTCTTGTTTTTGCCCGCCGTCGTCCGGCAGGGCCGTAGTGGCTACATGGCCGTGTAGCCACCATCAATGACGAATTCGGCGCCGTTTACATAAGAGGCGTCGTCCGATGCCAGGAACAGGGTGCCATTGGCGACTTCTTCCGGCCTGCCGGTGCGCCCCAAAATGGTCGGGCCCATCACCGCAGTCTTCATTTCCGGGCTTTCCGTGATATCGGACGTCATCGGGGTTTCGATATAGCCCGGGTGGATGGAGTTCACGCGGATGTTGTGGGGGGCATATTCGGCGGCGACCGATTTTGTCAGGATCCGCACGGCACCCTTCGATGCCTGATAGGCCGCGGCAACGCCGCCCGGTGCACCGATCAGCCCATAGATTGACGAGATGTTGACAATCGAACCGCTGCCGGCTTTCTGCATGGCGGGCAGAACATGCTTGCAGCCCAGGAAGACGCCTTTCACGTTGATGTTCAAGACCAGGTCCAATTCCTCGACGCTTGTGTCCCGGCAGCCCTTCAAAAGCAGGATGCCGGCATTGTTGACGAGCACGTCGACCTGGCCGAATTCGCCGATGGCTTTGTCGACGACGGCCTTCCACTCATTTTCCTTGGTGACGTCATGTTTCAGAAAGATGGCTTCGCCGCCTGCCTGCTTGATCGCTTCGACAACGGCTTTGCCTTCTTTTTCCTTGATGTCCGTTACGACAACCTTTGCGCCTTCTCTTGCGAAAAGCAGGCTCGTCGCCTTGCCCATGCCCAATGCGCCGCCTGTGACAATCGCGATCTTTCCATCAATGCGCCCCATGTGTGTTCCCTCCCCTGAAGGCTGTGTGTGCGTTTTCTGAACGCGCTGGTAAGGGTCGGGTGGTCCCCACAGGGAGTCAAGGGGCAACCACCGCGGATTTTGGAAATCGGCAGTAGAATGCCGCATTCCGGGTGTTATGCTCGAAGGCAATTCTGTTCGTAAAAAGTGACGGGGAGGAAAAAACATGGGACGCGTTTCGGGGAAAATTGCTCTGGTGACGGGCGGTGCGCTTGGCCTTGGCAAGGCAATCAGCCAATTGCTTGCGAAAGAGGGTGCAAAAATTGTCGTAACGGACATCAAGGAAGTTGAAGGCAAAGCCGTTGTCGAAGCGATCAAGCAGGCAGGCGGCGAAGCCATCTTTCTGAAACAGGACGTCGTGAACGAGGACGAATGGAAAAAAGTTATTTCTGAAACGGAACGCACGTTCGGCGGCCTCGACATTCTCGTCAACAATGCCGGCGTTGTCCTGATGAAGAGCATTGAGGACACATCGCTTAAAGAATGGAAATGGCTACACGGAATTAATCTCGATGCTGTCTTTCTGGGCACGAAATACGGCATCCAGTTGATGAAAAAATCGGGCGGTGGTTCGATCGTCAACATTTCTTCGATCGAAGGCATCATCGCCGACCCGAACCTTTTTGCTTACAATTCCAGCAAGGGTGGTGTGCGCCTGTTAACAAAATCGGCGGCGCTTCATTGCGCGAAGGCCGGACAAAACATTCGCATCAATTCCGTTCATCCGGGCTACACATGGACGCCGATGGTAGAACAAGCAATCGACGAACTGGGCGGCACTCAGGAAATTGTCGATCAGGTCAAGGCGCTGCATCCCATCGGGCGCTATGGTCAGCCGATCGACATTGCCAATGGCGTGCTTTTCCTGGCGTCGGAGGAATCGAGCTTTATGACCGGGTCGGAGCTTGTCATCGACGGCGGCTACACCGCCCAATAAGGGCGGCTTTTGGCGCGGCCCCTTGATTTGCGGGGCTGTCGTGCCAATATGGGGCAAGGATACGGGCTTTAACAGGTAGAGGACAAGGCATGGCTTGGCAGGAAGAACAGCGGCTGCAGACGGGTGCTGCGACGGACGTGATCGATGAGGGGCTTCGGCGTCACATGCTTCGCGTCTACAATTATATGGCAGGCGGCCTGTTGCTGACCGGCGTGGTCGCCTTTGTCGTTGCCAGCACGCCCGCCTTCTTCAATGCCATTTTCGGAACGCCGCTTATGTGGGTCGCCATGTTGGCACCGCTGGGCTTCGTTTTTGCGCTCAGCTTCGGCATTCACCGTTTCCAATACGGCACCGCGCAGATCTTGTTCTGGAGCTTTGCCGGCATCATGGGCATGTCGCTGGCCTCGATCTTTGTCATCTACACCGGCGCGAGCATTGCGCGCGTCTTCTTCATCTCGGCCGGCACCTTTGCTGCGATGAGCCTTTATGGCTATACGACGAAGCGGGATTTGACCGGTTTTGGCTCCTTTCTCTTCATGGGGCTGATCGGCATTATCATTGCCTCGATTGTCAACATCTTCGTCCAAAGCTCGATGATGCATTTCATCATTTCGGTGCTCGGCGTTTTGATCTTTGTCGGCCTGACCGCCTATGACACCCAGAAGATCAAGCGCATGTATGACGAAGCCGATGCCAGCGAAATTGCCGGCAAGAAGGCGTTGATGGGGGCGCTTAGCCTCTATCTTGATTTCATCAATCTTTTCCTGATGCTGCTGCGGCTCTTCGGCGAGCGGCGTTAGACAAACCCTCGGACTTCATGCTCTGGTCGGTTGCACGGTCAGAGATTGGGCAAAAACGGCAATGACAACGAAGCCCAGGGCGGTCGTTCTGTTAAGCGGCGGCATCGATTCGGCGACGACGCTGGCGCTGGCGATCGCGGACGGGTTTGATGCCTATGCGCTTTCCCTTCGCTATGGCCAACGCCATGACCTTGAAATTGCGGCGGCGGCGAACATTGCGGCCCGCCTTGGCGCGGCGGCACATAAAATTCAGGAAATCGACCTGCGGCTGTTTGGTGGCTCGGCGCTGACCGACGACATCGCCGTGCCGAAAGACCGGGACATGCAGAAAATGGCAGCGGAAATTCCGGTGACCTATGTGCCGGCGCGCAACACGATCTTTCTTTCCTTCGCCCTTGCCTGGGCAGAAGTTCTGGACGCCCGGGCCATCTTCATCGGCGTCAATGCGTTGGATTACAGCGGCTATCCCGATTGCCGCCCCGAATTTATTGCGGCCTTTGAACGCATGGCGGTGCTGGCGACGAAGGCGGGGGTCGAAGGGACGGCGGTTTCCATTCGCACGCCGCTGATCGATTGCACAAAGGCCGACATCGTGACCCAGGGTGCGGCCCTTGGCGTTGATTACGGACGGACGCTCAGCTGCTATGACCCGGTCCCGGACGATCAGGGTGGGGTGGGGATTGCGTGTGGCCATTGCGATTCCTGTCATCTGCGCCGCAAGGGGTTTGCGGATGCCGGGATGGCGGACCCGACGCGTTACGCAAATCCGGTCACGGCAGGATGACCTATGCGGTCAAAGAAATTTACGCGACCCTTCAGGGCGAAGGCGCGCAGATTGGCGATGTTGCTGTTTTCCTGCGCTTTACCGGCTGCAATCTGTGGTCGGGTTTGGAGGCGGATCGCAGTCGCGCCGTCTGCCGGTTCTGCGACACGGATTTTGTTGGCATGGATGGTGCTGGTGGCGGGCGTTTTCAGGATGCGGCCCACCTTGCCCGGGCGGTGCGCGCCGAATGGGACAAGGCCTGTGATGGCCGGTCGGCACCCCTTGTCGTTTGCACAGGCGGCGAGCCGTTGCTGCAACTCGACAATGCCCTTGTGGCGGCGTTGCATGAAAAAAAATTTAGGATCGCGGTTGAAACGAACGGTACTCACACGCCGCCCGATGGCATCGACTGGCTTTGCGTCAGTCCCAAGGCCGGGGCGTCTTTGAAAATAACCCGGGGGGACGAGTTGAAGCTGGTCTACCCCCAGGCAGGCCTCGCGCCGGAAGCCTTTGAGCCGCTTGATTTCAAATATTTTTTTCTGCAGCCTCTGGACGCATTGGGGAAAGACCGGCACACAGCCGCCGCCAGGGATTATTGCCTGGCGCATCCGAAATGGCGTTTAAGTCTGCAGGCGCATAAATTGCTTGGCCTGCCATAGAGGACACCAATGGAAATCTACAAGATTTTTACCTTCGAAGCGGCCCATCATTTGCCGAACGTGCCCAAGGGCCATAAATGCGAACGTCTGCACGGCCATTCCTTTCGGGTCGAGCTTCGCATCGCCGGTGCGCCGGGTGCGCAAACCGGCTGGGTCATGGATTTTGCCGAACTCGAAGCGGCCTTCGCCCCCCTTCATGGCGTCCTCGATCACCATTACCTAAACGAGATCGATGGCCTTGAAAATCCGACCAGCGAAGTCATTGCGCGTTGGATTTGGGAGCGGTTAAAGCCCTCGCTTCCCGGTCTGGCCCAGGTGATTTTGCGTGAAACCTGCACAGCCGGGGCCGTCTACCGGGGAGAAGACGGCGACGTCTAGCCGCGCCCGCGATAGGGGGAAACGCCCGGTTCCGGCAGCCAGATGGTTTTTGGCGGCGGCCCGGATTGATAAAAAATATCGATTGGAATGCCGCCACGCGGAAACCAATAACCAGCGATGCGAAGCCATTTGGGCTTTGTCGCTGCTTCCAGTTTTTTGGCGATGGCTAGCGTGCAGGCTTCGTGGAAGCAGCCTTCGTTGCGGAAGGATGCCAGGTAAAGTTTCAGCGACTTGCTCTCGATCAGGTGTTTTGCCGGCACATAATCGATAACGAAATGGGCAAAATCCGGCTGGCCGGTGATCGGGCACAGGGTTGTGAATTCCGGGCAGGTGAAACGGACAAGATAGGCGGTGGCAGGGTTCGGGTTTTTGAGGCTTTCCAGCCGCGCTTTCTTTGGGGAGATTGGTGTGGCGGTCTTTTTGCCCAGCTGGGTGAGGGTATTGGGGGTCTTTGCCATATCGAGCCTTTTTCTATGCCAGTCATGTGCCGCGGCCAGACCATAGCCCTGCGGCAAGCCGTGGCCAAGCGCGCTGCGGCAAGCCATGGTCCGGTTGTGATGGGCCGGCCGGATAGCCCGGGCCGACCCCTCGAAATTTTTTGAGGATATCTATCTATCCCCTTGATCGGCTTCATAGAATTTTAACCATAAACTATTAGGAATAAACACCTATGAATACGGGGGTGTTCTGATTCTGGCTCAGAGGCTTTGTTTTTCCGCCGCCTGTTTGGAAAGAAAGCCTTCCGCAAAGGCATTAAGGCTGTTTTCTTGGATTGCCTTGCGAAGGTCGGCCATAACGCTCTGGTAATAGTGAAGATTGTGTGTGGTTAACAGGATTGCGCTCAGAATTTCACCGGCTTTTGTCAGGTGATGAAGATAGGCGCGCGAATAGCCGCTGCAGGTTGGGCAAGGACAGGCCGGGTCAAGGGGGCCTGCGTCCTCGGCGTGGCAGGCATTGCGCAAATTGACCTTGCCGGTGTGCGTGAAGGCCTGGCCGGTGCGCCCGGAACGGGTGGGCAGCACGCAATCGAATAAATCAACGCCCCGTGTCACGGCGGCCACGATGTCTTCCGGTGTGCCGACGCCCATCAGATAATGGGGTTTGTCCTTTGGCAGTTGCGGCACGGTGACGTCCAGGACATCGGCGGTTTGTTCCCGCGCTTCGCCGACGGAAAGGCCGCCGATGGCATAGCCATCAAAGCCGATTTCGCCAAGCCGTTTGGCCGATGCAATCCGCAAATCCGGAAAGAAGCTTCCTTGGACAATTCCAAACACGCCATAGCCGTCGAGTTGAACAAAGGCCGCCTTCGAACGTTCGGCCCAGC
>CAYTAE010000107.1:0-5782 GCA_964435655.1 uncultured Rhodospirillaceae bacterium | reverse complement strand
GCCACGCGCCGCAACGTCGCTTGCGACCAAAAAGGTAAGCTCCCCTTTGCGTAGGGTTTCCAGGGTTTCCATCCGCTTTGCTTGTGGCAAATCGCCGTGAATGGGGGCGGCATTTAACCCTTTCTTCTTCAACAGATAGGCAAGGGCATCGACCTGTTTTTTTCGATTGCAGAAGATGATCGCACTTTTGACATCCTCGCTTGCGATGAGTTCCAGCAAAGCGGCGTCTTTTTCCCTTTCCCCGACGGCAATCAGGAATTGTTCAACCGTTTCCGCCGTCGCCGTTGGCGACGAAACGGAAATTTCCTTTGGGTCGTTCAGGAAAGAATCTGCAAGTCGGCGAATTTCCGGCAGGATCGTCGCTGAGAAAAGAAGCGTTTGCCGGCTTTTGGGAAGGGTGCGTACGATTCGTTCCACATCGGGTATGAATCCCATGTCCAGCATGCGGTCGGCTTCATCGATGACCAAGATCTTGACGTCATGAAGCAACAGCAGCCCACGCTCATAACAATCCAGGAACCGGCCCGGAGTGGCGATCAGCACGTCGGCACCGCGTTCGATCTGTTTTTCTTGAGGTGCCAGTGAAATGCCGCCGATCAAAAGCGCCTTTGCAAGCCTGTGGTGTTTTCCATAACGGTCAAAGCTTTCGGCAACCTGGGCCGCCAGTTCCCGGGTTGGTTCCAGAATGATGGCTCTTGGCATGCGCGCCTTGGCGCGGCTCTGTGCCAGAATGTCGATCATGGGAAGGGTGAAGGAAGCGGTCTTGCCGGTGCCGGTCTGGGCGCAGCCAAGGATGTCCCGTCCCATCAGCACAGAAGGAATAGCCTTCCTCTGAATGGGGGTTGGGTCAACGTAACCAGACTCGTCAATGGCGCGCAAAAGCTCGTCGCTTAGTCCAAGGTTGGAAAAGCTCATTTGCTGCGGCCGGTCGAGATGGGACTCTTGTGAGGGGATATTCCGTGCATGTCGGGCGGAGTGTAGGCCTTCTTGCGCGTCTGTCAATTCCAGCCATTGGTTATGGATATTGGCGGGGGTTCGGACTTTCGCTACCTTGGGCATGGCAAGGGGCTGAAAAAGACCGGCGCTGGGACCAGGCGGTCGGTTTCGATGGAGGGTATCTTTCATGTTGATTGATCGGCAACGCTCGCTTCTCCTGATTGTTGACGTTCAGGAAAAGCTTGTTCCTGCCATTCATGATTTTGCGCCTCTTCTCAAAAACGCCATTCTTCTGATGGGTGCCGCCGGCCGGCTTGGCGTTCCGATGCAGATGTCCGAACAATATCCGCAAGGACTGGGCCACACGATTCCAGAGCTTCGCACCCTTTATCATGGCGGCAGCACCGATGGTTCGGGCGGCCAAGCGTTTGAGAAAAGCTGTTTTTCCTGTTCGGAGGAGCCGGGTTTTTTGCCGGAGCTTGCCGCATTCGAGCGCGATCAGATCGTGTTGATCGGGATTGAGGCGCATATCTGTATCTTGCAGACGGCAATCGGTCTGCAATCGGCGGGCTATCACCCTTTTGTGGTGGCGGACGCCG
The DNA here is from genome assembly GCA_964435655.1 of uncultured Rhodospirillaceae bacterium. GTDB lineage: Bacteria > Pseudomonadota > Alphaproteobacteria. Next base: position 4,247 of record CAYTAE010000107.1, on the reverse strand, counting down.
TTTCCTCGCGAAATTCCGAAAATTGTACTCTGGGCCTGGCGCGTCTGCGTGCAAACGGCATTGCCGTGGTTTCTGCAGAAATGGTCCTGTTCGAGTGGCTGAAGTGTTCGGGAACGGACGAATTTCGCGAAATTTCAAAACTTCTGCGTTAAGACGCCGATCAACGCGAAAGGGTATCGTCGTGAACCGCATGCCTCTTGTTCTGCTGCCGGGTCTTCTTTGCGACTCCGAACTCTGGCGGCATCAAATCGATCATTTGCGAGACGTTGCCGACCCTGTCGTCGCCGACTTGACCAAGGTCGCCTCAATGGAGGCGATGGCGGCCTCCGTGCTTGCGGAGGCCCCTCCGAAATTCGCGCTGGCCGGTCTTTCGATGGGTGGCTATGTGGCCCAGGCCGTGCTTCGTTTGGCACCGGAGCGGGTTTTGCGTCTCGCACTTCTAGATACGAATTTCCGCGCAGACACGGATGCGCAACGAACGCGCCGGGGCGACATGATGGCGCTTGCCGAAAAGGGGGCGTTCAAGGGCGTTACCCCACGGCTTTTGCCAAGCCTTATCCATGAAAACCGTCTGCAGGACGAGGCCCTGGTCACGGCGGTGATGGCCATGGCCGAGAGGGTTGGCAAGACCGCCTTCCTGCGTCAGGAGCGGGCAATTCTGGGGCGAAGCGACGGCGGCGCAACCTTAAAAGCCGTTGCATGTCCAACCCTTGTGCTTTGTGGAAAGGAAGATGCGTTAACCCCGCACGCGCTTCACGAAGAAATGGTGAGCCTAATTCCAGGGGCCCACCTCGTCGTTATCCCCGATTGCGGGCACCTCTCCACGATGGAGCGGCCCGAAGCGGTATCGGCCGCTATGAAGCAGTGGCTGACGGCTTGAGTTTTCGGTTCTGTCCGAGGGCCCCAAAAGAAAAGCCCCAGGTCAAAGGATTCCAGTTATCGCAAGGGGGCATCGCAATGCCTGGCTTTGGTCCTCTGACCCGGGGGTCATCTTGTCATGCCGGCTTCGGTGGACTCGTCATCGCGTACAGATGTTAAAAAATGAATACGCACACCGTCCCGGCTCGGGCAACGAAAGGGCAAACGTCACCATGCCGTAACGGTAGTTAAACTTTGTCTGAAGGGATAGGGGGGTTCACCGGAATGTGATGAGGTTTGACCGTTCTTTTTAGCCGCTCCCGGTCTTTTCAGGCGTTTTGGTCAGACGTCGAGATGTTCGATAAACTGCGCGTTTTTTTGGATAAAGAGAAAGCGCCGTTCCGGTCGTTTTCCCATCAGGTCTTCGACAAAACGCGCGACCTCTTTTGCTTCTTTTTGTGCTTCTTTTTTCGGCAAGGTTACGCGATAGAGGGTGCGTTTTGACGGGTCCATCGTCGTTTCCTTCAATTGCGCCGCCGGCATTTCGCCCAGCCCCTTGAAGCGGCTGATTTCAACCTTTGCCTTCCCCTTGAATGTGGTTTTTAGCAATTGGTCTTTATGGGCGTCGTCGCGGGCATAAACCGTCTGCCCACCCTGGCTTAGCCGGTACAAGGGCGGGGCGGCGAGGTGCAGCCTGCCGTCTTCGACCAGGGCCGGCATCTCGCGGAAGAAGAACGTCATCAACAGCGATGCGATATGGGCGCCATCGACATCTGCGTCGGTCATGATGATGACGCGTTCATAGCGAAGCTTTGCAGGGTCGCATTGCGAGCCGGTGCTACAGCCGAGGGCCTGGGTAAGGTCGGCAATCTCTTGATTGGCGCGCAGTTTTTCATCGGTTGCGCTGGCGACGTTTAGGATTTTTCCGCGCAGAGGCAGGATGGCCTGGGTCTTGCGGTTGCGGCCCTGCTTTGCAGAGCCGCCGGCGGAATCGCCCTCGACCAGAAAAATTTCGGTATCTCTGGTGCTTTCATGGGTGCAATCGGTCAATTTTCCTGGAAGCCGAAGCCTGCGGGTGGGGGTCTTACGGGACAGCTCTTTCGCCTCGCGGCGACGCAGCCGTTCTTCCGTCCGTGCAAGGATGGATTCCAGCAGCAAATTCGCCGTTTCCGGATCGCCACTTAGCCAGTGGTCGAAATGGTCCTTGAGGGTGGCTTCCGTTAGCCGCTGCGCTTCCGGTGAGGAAAGGCGTTCTTTCGTCTGCCCCTGAAACGCGGGGTCTTTAAGGAAGATGGACAGCAGGATGGTGGCGCCAATGGCGGTGTCTTCAGCCGTAATTTGCGACGCCTGGCGGTTGCCGACAAGCTCGCCATAGGCTTTCAACGCGCGCGCAAGTGCTGTGCGCAGGCCTGTCTCATGGGCGCCGCCTTTCGGGGTCGGGATCGTGTTGCAATAGGAATGAATGAAGCCTTCGCCGTCTTCCGGCCAACTGATTGCCCATTCCATGCGCCCGGCCTTGTTTGGAAAATCGGCTTCGCCGGCAAATGGCACCTGTGTGATGGCGGTACGTCCGTCCAGGGTTGATTCCAGGAAGCTTTTCAGGCCGTTTTGAAAATGAAAGCGCTCTTTTGCGGGAACGGTGGCATTGCCAAGCAGTTTTTCATTGCAGGCCCAGCGAATTTCGACGCCGCGAAAGAGATAGGCCTTCGAGCGGGCCATTCGGTAAAGCCGTTCGGGCCGGAAAGTCGCTGAGTTGCCAAAAATCTTTGGATCCGGGTGAAAATGAATGACTGTGCCACGTCGATTTTTTGCCGTCCCGGTCGCTTTCAGCTTTGTTTTCGGCTTACCGCGGGCATATTCCTGCTGCCAGAGCTTGCCGTCGCGAGCAACCTCGATGGCAAGGTAATCTGAAAGCGCGTTGACGACGGAGATGCCGACGCCATGAAGGCCGCCGGCCGTCTCGTAAACCTTGCCGCCGAATTTGCCTCCGGCATGGAGGGTTGTGAGGATGACCTCAAGGGCCGATTTTTTCTTGAATTTCGGGTGCGGATCGACAGGAATGCCGCGCCCGTTGTCGCCGATGGTCAGGATGCCATCGGCTCCAAGCTCGATTTCGATGCGATCGGCAAAATTCGCAACCGCCTCGTCCATGGCATTGTCGAGGACCTCGGCTGCCAGGTGATGCAGGCCCGCTTCATCGGTGCTGCCGATATACATGCCGGGGCGCCGCCGTACAGGCTCAAGGCCTTCTAGAACTTCGATGTCCTTTGCCGAATAGTTGCTACGGCTGGTGCTTTTTTGCTTGGCGGCATGTTTGGGCATGGGCGGCATTATGGGGTGGCACTATTCCGCAAGCAAGCAGGATGCGGTAGGCTGGCCCGGTTTCAATACGATATGTGGGGTCCTTTATCAGGAGGCGATGATGGCGAAATTTCCCGGCAAGGAAGGGCACTCTCCGGAAACCCGGACCATGGCCATGCCTGCGGACGCAAATCCAAACGGCGATATTTTCGGCGGCTGGGTTCTTTCGCAGATGGACATTGCCGCCGGCATGGCCTGCGGTCGCAGGGCGCAGGGGCGAGTGGCGACGGTCGGTATTGAAGCGATGACGTTCCATTTGCCGGTTTTTGTGGGGGACAGCGTTTCCTGTTTCACCAAGATTCTTGGCGTTGGCAGAACGTCGATTACCGTTCAGGTCGAAACCTGGGCGGAGCGTGCCCGTTCTGATGAAAGCGTCAAAGTGACGGAAGGCAAATTTGTGATGGTAGCCCTTGATGAAAACCGTCGATCGCGGCCGGTGCCACCCCTGAAAAAGCCCTAAAAAAAGGGCCGCCCAAGGCGACCCTTTTTAAAGTCATAAATTAGAATTTTTCTATTACGTACTGTAATACATGCTAAATTCAATCGGATGTGGCGCCGTTTCAAAGCGTGTCACTTCCTCATGTTTCAGTTCGATGTAGCCATCGATCTGACTGTCGGTGAAGACGTCGCCCTTCGTCAGGAAGGCCCGGTCCTCTGAGAGGGCATCTAGGGCTTCACGCAGGGAGCCACAGACGGTTGGCACGCCCTTCAGTTCCTCCGGCGGCAGATCGTAGAGGTTTTTGTCCATCGGCTCGCCCGGGTGGATCCGGTTCTCGATGCCGTCAAGGCCGGCCATCAGCATGGCCGAGAAGGCGAGATAGGGGTTGGATGCCGCGTCCGGGTAGCGGATTTCGACGCGTTTGCCCTTGGGGTTCGTCGCATAGGGGATGCGGCAGGCGGCCGAGCGGTTGCGGGCGGAATAGGCCAGCAGGACCGGGGCCTCGAAGCCATTCACCAGGCGCTTGTAGCTGTTGGTCGCCGAATTCGTGAACGCGTTGATGGCGCGGCTGTGCTTGATGATACCGCCG
>CAYTAE010000106.1:0-5841 GCA_964435655.1 uncultured Rhodospirillaceae bacterium | reverse complement strand
TCGATGCGGATTTTACCATTGTCGATCTGGCGGCCAAACGGCGGATCACGAATGACTGGGTTGTCAGCCGGGCAGGGTGGACGCCCTTTGATGGCATGGACGTCACCGGCTGGCCAAAACTGACGATCCTGCGTGGAAGGATCGTCATGCGCGACGACGAAATCCTTGGCCAGGCATTCGGTGAACGGGTTCGTTTTGAAGACACCCAGGCGTGACTCTATGACAGAGAGCTTTACGGCGCTGGTTCTAGATGAAGAAAGCGGCAGGGTGCATGCCGCGATCAAGGAATTGCCGGTTTCTTCCCTTCCCGAAGGGGACGTCACCGTCGCCATTTCCTATTCCACCTTGAATTACAAGGACGGGATGATCGTCAATGGGCTTGGGCGGATGGTTCGGAACTATCCACACATTCCGGGCATCGATTTTGTCGGTACCGTTGAAGAGTCCAAATCCCACGCGTTCAAACCGGGGGACCCGGTGATCCTCACCGGTTGGCGGGTTGGTGAAATTCATTGGGGCGGGTATGCCCAAAAGGCGCGGGTGAAATCGGAATGGCTGGTGCCCCTGCCGACAGGCTTGACGCCGGTTCGCGCCATGGCCATCGGCACGGCGGGTTTTACCGCCATGCTGTCTCTCATCGCGCTGGAAGACCATGGCCTGACCCCTGAGGCGGGAGAGGTCGTCGTCACCGGCGCTACCGGCGGCCTTGGCAGCGTGGCGGTGGCCCTGCTTGCCGCCAATGGTTATCGCGTGGCCGCGGCAACGGGCCGGCCGGAATTTCGGAATTATCTGAAGAGCCTTGGCGCGACGACGTGTCTCGACCGTGCCGAACTTGCGCCGGCGGATTTTATCGAGGGCGGCAAGCTTGGCCCGCCTCTGGGTGCGGAACGGTGGGCGGGGGCGATCGATACCGTGGGCGGTGCTACGCTTTCAACCCTGGTTGCGACAATGAAATATTGGTCCAGCATCGCCGTCTGTGGCCTTGCATCGGGGAATGAGCTGCACGCGTCGTTGCTGCCGTTTTTGTTGCGCGGGGTCAATTTGCTGGGCATCGAATCGGGGACATGCCAAATGCCGCGCCGCGTCCTGGCGTGGAAACGTCTGGCGGAAGAATTGCCGATGGATGCTCTCGATGCCATGACGCGCGTGGTCCCGCTGGGGGATGTATCGGGGCTTGCCTCTGAAATTCTTCTTGGCCGGGTTCGTGGGCGTACGGTCATCGATGTGAATGCCTGACGCCCGGATTTGGTGGGGCGGTTCTTCGAAAAAAATCAATTTTATCAATCGGATAGAAAGCCTATTGCAATTAAGCCGCATTCGAGGGACGGTAACAATGTTGGGCCGAGGCGGGTTTTCGCATTCCGCAACCGGCCTGGTAAAAAGAAAGCAATAGGGGGTTCAACCCGGCTGGCGGCATCTTAAACAAAGGTGCAATGTGGCGCGCAGCATAGAAACATGGAGACACCCATGCGAAAGTTAATCACGATCGCGACGGTCCTGTCCGTTATGGTAGCCCTTCTTGGCACGGTATGGATTGTGCGTGCCATTGGCGAGAAGGAGGAGGCGGACACCCTTCTTTCCGAAAGTCTCAATGCCGAAGACCTTGCGACGACGGAAGATGGCAAAGTAGACCCCCTGAAGGTCGCTTATGCCAATTATGAAAAGGGTGATCTGGTAAAAGCGGCAAAGCAATATCGAGAGCTTGCCGAAAGCGGAGATCCCGTTGGGCAGCGAAACCTTGGGTTTCTTTACCAGCGTGGCCATGGCGTCAATCCGGATTATAAGAAGGCCATGATGTGGTACAGCAAAGCCGCTGAACAGGGGCATCGCGCCGCTTACAACAACATAGGCTTCCTCTACGTCGCCGGTCTGGGTGTCGAAAAGGATTTTGTTCAGGCGCATCTCTGGTACACGAAAGCGGTGGTTGCCGGCAGCAAAGAAGGCAAACGTCTGCGCAGTGTGATCCAGAAAAAGATGACGGATGATCAGATCGCTGCGGCTGAAAAGCTTGAAATGGAAAGTGGGCTGAAAGAAGGAATCTTCTGATTTCGCCATCGCGCGCGGCGAAGGGTCCGCCTTCCAATTAATCGTTGCAAAAGGGGGCCTTCGCGCCCCCTTTTCTTTGCATGGATTTCGTAGGGAGCGGCCGGGGTCAGGGGCTGTGGTAAAGCCACCAATGGGTTTCGTTTAAGGAATAGACGGGTTGGTAATGGCGGACGGTTGTGGCCGGAACGACGGCATGGATTTGGTTGTCGAGAAGGTAGGGCTGCCCCTCCATGTAAACGACCAGCACGGCGTGGGGAATGCGTAAATTCAAGTCCTGCAAGACGACAACGCGCAAATCGTCATTGGAAAAGCCCAGGGCGCGAAGGGACAGAAATTTCGCAATTGCATAATCTTCGCAATCGCCGCGGCGGCTTAAATGCTCGTCCGGAACGGCCCAGTAATCTGCAATGCCGTAATTGATCGGGTCCGTCAAATAGGAAACACGGTTTAGATAGCGATTGACGGCTTCAATCTGCGTCGGCCGGTTTTGGCCGCGTAAACTTTCCAGAAACCGGCTCCATTCCTTCAGGTGGCAGCGGTTGAAGAAGCTTTCCTCGCAGCTTCCTTCCGCAACATCGCGCCCTTTGAAATAACGTTCCAGCGTGCCCGTCCATTTTGAAAAGGCGGTCAAATTTGTTGAGGCAATGGCCTGCTTGCCGAAAAGCATCCGTTCTTTCGCCTGCACGGCATGGGCGGGTGCGGCCCAAAGCATGGCCATTGGCAGCGCCAGAGCCGCCATCACCGCTGCCGCGCTTATGCCCATGCGTATCATCATGTTTCGCCTGCTGCTTTCCCTTGCTGTCCCGGCGTCGCCATTTGTTGGGATTCCGGCGCGTTCTAGGGCGTCAAGGTGAGGTTAGGGCGGGCGTTTTTAAGAATTTCCTAAGGGATCGTGGTTAATTTTCCTGGGGACTGGCGGCGTTTTGCTGGCAGGAAGAGACAGGGACTTGCATGACGCCAACGGCGAAGCCGGATTCGGCCAGGATGGGTTTGTCGCGCCTGCCTTTGCGCAGTGCTGCGATCTGGCTGGCGCTTCTTCTGGTCTTTCTTGGTGGGGCCTTCGCCATTCTCAGTTTCACCGAGGAAGGGCGTGCGCGCGACCTTCGCGCTTGGCAAAGCCGTTTGCACATTTTGGCCGATGGGCGTGCCGCCGCCGTGAATGCGTGGCTTGGCTCCCATTATGCCCGCCTGGGTGAACTTGCCGACAACGCTTCGCTACAGCTCTATCTGACGCAACTGGCATTGGCTTCAGACGAAGGCCGGGCCAGCCCCTCGATCGAGGCCAGTCGCGGCTACCTCTACAACCTTCTCCTGGCCACGGCGGAACGCGAAGGGTTTATGGCGGCCCCGGTGGGGTCTGACGTGGCGGCCAATGTCCGGCGCGTCGGGGTTTCCGGCTTGGCTTTGGTGGGACCGAACGGAAAAATTTTTGTGGCAACACCCGGCATGCCACCTCTGGAAGGGCGGTTCTTTGAGGCCCTTGACCGGGTTGCAGCGGGTGAGCGGGGGTTGCTGGACCTTTACCTGAACCCGGCGGGCAGGCTGGCCCTTGGTTTCGTCCTGCCGATTTTTGCCGTGCAGGGCGATCCCGGTCCAAGCCAGCAGGTTGGGCGCATTCTTGGCGTTCGTGAGGTCGGTCCGGAACTGGCCGCCCTCCTGAAATCGCCGGGGCTTACGGAAGAAAGCCTGGAAAGTCTCTTAATTCGCCGTCAGGGGTCGGCCGTTGAATATCTTTCACCGCTTCTGGACGGCACTGGCCCGCTCGGCAAACGCCTGGCCCTCGATACACCGGACGTGGCGGCGGCGGCCATGCTGGCGGCACCGGGCGGCTTCGCCGTAATGCGGGATTATCGTGACGTGCCGGTGCTGGTGACGGCGCGCCGCCTTGCGGCCACGCCCTGGACATTGTTGACAAAAATCGACCGCGACGAAGCGCTGGCCGAAAGCGACGCCCGGGCAAGACGGCGGATTGTCGGCTTTCTACTCGCCATGGCGTTGCTTGCCGTGGCCTTTGTTGCCGTTTGGCGGCATGGCTCGTCCAGGCGGGCGACGGCGGCGGCGGACAGATACCGCGAATTGGCCAGCCGATTTGAACGCCAGAAGAATTTTCTGCGCCTGGTGACGGACAGCCAGTCGGATGCGCTCTACCTCGTTGATGAAGAAAACCGTTACCGCTTTGCCAATCGCGTTGCGGCGAAGGCGGCGGGCATTACCCGGGACGAGATGCAGGGCAAGACGATGGCCAGCGTCTTTGGCCCGGCGGCGGTGTCGCGCATGGAAGGCCTGAACCGCCGCGCCCTGGACAGCGGCGAAACCGGTTCGGCCATTCATCGGCTGGTGGCGGGCGCAGACGATACGCGGATTTTCGAATCCGTTCACGTGCCACTGGAAGCGCCCGAGGACATGATGGCGGGCGTGCTTGTCGTCGAAAGGGACATGACGGCGGCCATCCTTGCCCGCGAACAGCATGAGGCGACGTTGAAACAGGTCATCGCCGCCCTTGTCGCCATTGTGGATCGTCGCGATCCTTATGCGGCGAACCATTCCTCACGCGTTGCGGAGGTCGCCCGGGCGATTGCCGAGGCGATGGCCCTGGACGAAGCGGAAATCGAAACGGCGGAAACGGCGGGCAAGCTAATGAACATCGGCAAAATTTTGGTGCCGGAAGCCCTGTTGACGCGTCAGGGGCCCCTTTCCGAAGATGAAAAACGGCGCATTCAGGAAAGCCTCGCAGCCAGCGTCGATCTGCTGGAAGGCATTGCCTTTGCCGGGCCGGTGACAGCGACCCTGCGCCAGCTTCGGGAACATTGGGATGGCAGCGGCACGCCATCGGGTCTGGCCGGGGATGCCATCCTGCTGCCCGCACGAATTGTTGCCGTCGCCAATGCCTTTGTCGCCATGGCGTCACCGCGCGCCTATCGCGAGGGCATCGATTTTGATCAGGCCATTGCAAATTTGCGCGACGGCGAAGGCCGGCTCTTCGACCGGCGGGTCGTTGCGGCGCTGATCAATCATCTGGAAAATCGTGGCGGCCGCGAACGCTGGGGCGGTTTCGCAAAACTCGCCGGCTAACCGGCCTAGCTAAATTTTCAAAGGGCTTATGGTGCCGCCAGAAAGAATCGAACTTTCGGCCTCACCCTTACCTGCGGGGCTACGCCCCCCTTGTGGTTCAATCCCTTAGCGGATTTCCCCGCATACATCCCCGCGTTTTTCCTAATCTTACCAAAATGTCCTTGTTGCCGAATCGGATATCGAGGAATCAATTCAAACTATTCCAATCGTTGGGTAAGTTTAGTCCTAGTGGAGATTCGACCATTTCCTTAGAAATCCAAATTGCCACTCCGCCAGTCACGTTATTACCCGTACGTTTCCAATGTTCTCGCAATTTTTTAATAGGCCAAATCAGATTCTGACCGCCTGTATCCGGGCAGGGGTCGTGTAGGATCACCTCATTGTTTTCGATCCCAATGATTACACGAAAATGTCCAAGGAGAGGCAGTCGGTCGGTATATTTCTGGCAAGCAATAAGGGGAATTTTCTCGATGTGAATGAAATGGCTTATCTGCGCGGCCATTTCATCTTCTGCCGGGCTTACGCGCCCCCAATCGGCTTGAAGTTTCCTATTGCGCGCTCCCGTAACCACATCCTCAGTACTTATGCGGTAGGTCCGTGAATCTTGTGGCTCAGGTTCTCTGCATTTTTTGTAAAATTTTCTATCGGAAAACGGGCGCAATGGGCTAGGCCAAAGATAGTTGAAAACCAGTGCGGGTCAATTGACATAATCCAATCCCAAGA
>CAYTAE010000105.1:0-5880 GCA_964435655.1 uncultured Rhodospirillaceae bacterium | reverse complement strand
CAGTCACGTAACGTCGTGCATGCCAGGGTTTCGGACGAAGCCTGAACCGCGAACCATCCGGTATCCTTCTCGACCACGCTCAGACAAATGCCCGAACACGCAATCGAGGCCCCAATGGCAAGATTGCTGAGGTCAAGGCCGGTTTCGATCTCGACCCGTCGGTCCCCCGCCGAGACAATCGCGCGAACGCGCCCTATATCCGTAATGATGCCTGTAAACATGTCGGCCCTATGATCGATCACGGGAATAGATTTCAAGCAGGTCGTTGCCAACAGACCTTGTTCCCTGCCTTCGAAAGATAGGCATGTCAGCAAGGCGATCAATGCCAAAAGCCGTTGCCATTGGCAACCCATCGCCCCCCATCACTTTCGCTGCCCGGAACCAAAGGATGCGGTCGATCAAATCCCTCGAAAACAGCGCCGCAGCAAGACGCCCGCCGCCTTCCAGCAACACCCGCGTCAGGCCGCGATCCCCAAAAGCACGCAGCATCTCACCCATATCCGGGTAGCCATCCGCATCCATCGGAATGCCAAGCACGTTCACCCCACAATCCTCAAAAGCCCGACGGCGTTCATCGCTGACATCCTGTCTGGCGACGACCCATGTCGGAAACCGGTCAACCGTTGCAACCAGCTTGCTTGTCAACTGCAAGCGCAGCCTGGAATCCACGACAATGCGTACCGGCGTCTGATTCTCGAACCCCGGCAGACGGCATGTCAACATCGGGTTATCGATGCTTGCCGTCCCGACACCCACCAAAATTGCATCATGGGTGGCCCGGTAAACATGGGATAGCTTGCGGGCCTCCTCGCTCGTGATCCATTCGCTCTCGCCCTTATGGGTGGCAATGCGGCCATCAAGGGTTGTCGCCGTCTTCAAGGTTACAAGCGGACGCCCCTCGCCCACGCGAAGGAAAAAACCGGCGTTGATTTCCGCCGCCGCCTCTGCCTCAACCCCGACCGTCACGTCAAAACCGGCATCGCGAAGCCGTTGAATACCCCGCCCGGCGACACGCGGGTCCGGGTCTTCGATGGCCACGACAATGCGACCAACGCCGGCGGCAATCAACGCGTCCACGCAAGGTCCCGTTTTGCCCGTATGACAGCAGGGTTCGAGCGAAACATACGCAACCGCCCCTTTTGCCATCGCCCCGGCCTTTTGAAGGGCCTCGGTTTCCGCATGGGGACGCCCCCCCGGCTGGGTCCAACCGCGACTTAAGATGCGCCCATCACGTACAAGGATACAACCCACCGCCGGGTTCGGGGCAACATTGCCTAGCCCGCGCCGGGCCAAGCCAAGTGCGGCGCGCATATGACGTGCGTCCTGGCCGTTCTGCTGACCATTATTCGTCGTCGGCACTCAGCCTCCCCACGAATTCCTCAAAATCCTTGGCTTCGTGAAAATTACGATAGACGGAGGCGAATCGGACATAGGCGACCTGATCCAAATTGGCGAGCGCATCCATGACCATCTCCCCGATCACCTCGGAGGAAATTTCGCTCTCGCCCGAACTTTCCAAACGGCGAACAATGCCATTGATAAGCCGTTCCACTTGTTCCTGTTCAACCGGCCGTTTGCGAATAGCCAACTGGATCGAATGCGCAAGCTTGTCGCGAGTAAAGGGCGACCGCCGACCGCTCTTTTTAAGGACCGTCAATTCCCGCAGCTGGACCCGCTCAAACGTCGTAAAACGCGAGCCGCACGCACAGCACAAGCGGCGGCGACGGATTGCCGCATTGTCTTCGGTCGGACGCGAATCCTTAACTTGTGTGTCGTCATTCAGGCAAAACGGGCAACGCATCTTTTTTTCTCCCCTTTTCCGGCGTTCTTAAACACCGGAACGAATCTTTCACCCCGTGTAAATCGGAAAACGGCGGCATAAAGCATCAACGCGTTCTTTCGCGGCCGCTTCGGCAGCCGAATTGTCCGCTGGGTTTGCAGCAAATCCTTCCAGAACGTCGGCGGCCAATCCACCAATCTCGCGGAATTCCTGCACGCCAAAGCCCCGCGTCGTTCCCGCCGGTGAACCAAGCCGGATACCCGATGTAATTTTTGGTGGCTGTGGATCAAAAGGAATGCCGTTCTTGTTGCAGGTCATGTTGGCACGTTCCAGGGTGACCTCGGCGTCGCAGCCGGTCACGTTCTTGGATCGCAGATCAACAAGCAGCAAATGCGTATCCGTACCGCCGGAAACAATATCAAAGCCGCGTTCGATCAAGACTGCCGCCAACGCTGCTGCATTTTCGACGACGTTGCGAGCATATTCCTTGAATTCGGGGCGAAGATCCTCGCCGAAGGCGACCGCTTTTGCCGCAATCACATGCATCAACGGCCCCCCTTGCAAGCCGGGAAAAACTGCCGAATTGATTTTCTTTCCGATGGCCTCGTCTCGGCTAAGAATCATGCCGCCACGCGGGCCCCGAAGCGTCTTATGGGTCGTCGTCGTCACAACGTCGGCATAAGGAAGCGGATTCGGATGCACGCCCCCCACTACCAAGCCTGCAAAATGGGCCATGTCGACCATAAAATACGCGCCGATTTCATCCGCAATCTTGCGGAAGCGTTCAAAGTCGATAATCCGCGGATAGGCGGAACCACCGGCAATGATCAGCTTGGGTTTGTGTTCACGGGCAAGACGTTCCACCTCGTCATAATCAATGCGAGCATCTTCCCGACGCACCCCATATTGAACGGCGTTGAACCATTTCCCGGAAAGCGCTGGCTTTGCCCCATGGGTGAGATGCCCGCCCGCCGCAAGCGACATGCCAAGGATGGTGTCGCCAGGCGCAAGCAGCGCCAGCATCACGGCACCATTTGCCTGAGCCCCGGAATGGGGTTGCACATTTGCAAATGGGCAATCGAAAAGCGCCTTCGCGCGATCGATGGCCAGCGCTTCAACAACATCGACATATTCGCAGCCACCGTAATAACGTCTCGAGGGGTAGCCCTCGGCATATTTGTTCGTAAGCACGGAGCCTTGCGCCTCAAGTACGGCAGGAGAGACGATGTTTTCGGAAGCAATCAGTTCGATCTGCTCTTGCTGACGGTGGCGTTCGTTTGCAATCGCCTCAAAAACAGCGGAATCCGTTTCCGACAGCTGTTCAAGGAAAAAGTCCTTGCCTGAAAAAAGTGACGGCGAGGTTTTTGTGTCGGACATACAGAGCAGGCCTTTCTTTAATTTATCGCGGAGAAAGTTTCTGAACGCGCCGTTCGTGACGCCCCCCTTCGAAGGGGGTTTCCAAAAAAGTCTTCAAACACGCTTTCGCAGCATTCACATCAATCAGCCGCGCGCCCAACGCCAACACGTTTGCATCGTTGTGTTGGCGGGCAAGCATGGCCCATTCTTCATCGTGACAAGGCGTGGCACGCAATGCGCGGTGGCGATTTGCCGCAATGCTGATGCCAAGCCCGCTGCCGCAAATCAAGACACCACGGTCCACAAGGCCCTGGTGAAACGCTTCCGCCAGTGCGTCAGCAACATCCGGATAATCCACCGCCGCGCCACTATCCGTCCCAAGGTCAAGGACGGCATAGTCCATGCCTTTGAGAGTTTCCTTAAGAACCGTCTTCAAATCGAAGCCGGCATGATCGGAGGCAATGGCAATCGGTTTCACGGGCATGGACCGGATGGGCAGCGCTAGGGGTGGGAATACGGAAAACTACCATATGTCGCATAGCCACGCCAGCCTACCCCCAAGAGCTGAGAACAGCAGGGAACCGGGGAAGAGAAATGATAAAGACACGCACCACCACTACAAGCAGCCCAAGCGTAGCGCCGCCTTGGTCCAGACAGGCGAAGTGTTATGCAATTAAACGCTGAATACTTTCGTATTCTCTCAATATTAGTAGGGAATTACCCCCTATTTTACTTTAGTAATTATTGACAAAAGCCCATTTATATGAAAAATAGAATGCATATTCACACCAAAAATCGGCAAAATATTTCATGCCTGACAACGCCTACCAAAAAATTCCCGGGACTTATGAAAAAACGCCCCGGGCGGAACTGCTCCGCATGACCACTGAAATCGTTTCGGTCTATGTCGGCCACAACACCCTCAACGTCGAACAAATTCCCGAAGCGATCCAGACCATCTATGCCACCCTCGACGCACTGGATACGACCGGGGGCAAGTCCATCGCGGCGCCGCAAAAACCCGCCGTCCCCATCCGGAAATCAATCACACCGGATTACATCATCTGCCTAGAAGACGGCAAAAAACTGAAGATGCTGAAACGGCATATACGCACAACCTTTGGGATGAGCCCGGAAGAATATCGCACAAAATGGGGCCTGCCCGCAGATTACCCGATGGTTGCGCCAAATTACGCTGCCCGGCGCTCGGATTTTGCCAAGAAGATCGGCCTCGGCAAGCAGGCCGGTCAAAAGCGCGGACGCAAGCCCAAAAAATAATCGATCGGTTCTTTATTGAAAGCGATGTCCGTGGTGCTCACGCTCACGGCGCTTACATCCGTGGAACTCACCCCCGCGGCGCGATTTCTCCAGACTTCAGACGCGCTCGATAGGAACGCAGATCCGCACGTAACTTGCCCGCAAGCAAGTAAAGACCGATGGCGTTCGGGAAGGCCATGGCAAAAATCATTGCATCGGAAAAATTAATGATGGCGCGAAGCCCCATTGCCGAACCAACCACCGTGAATCCAAGAAAGAGAATCTTGAAGGCCTGCTCTACTTTTCGCGTCTTGCCGAAAAGATAGGTCCAACATTTCAACCCGTAATAAGACCAGGTAAGTATCGTTGAAAATGCAAACAAGATAACGGCAACGGCCAGAACGTAAGGAAACCAGTCGATCGTCCGCCCAAAAGCCGCCGATGTCATCAACACACCGCCCAACGCATTGCCATCCAGAATCTCTTTTTCCAGATAAACCCCCGATATCACAATGACCAGCGCCGTCATCGTGCAGATGACGATCGTGTCGATCAGCGGTTCAAGCAGGGAAACAAACCCGACGGAGATCGGTTCTTCCGTTTTCACGGAAGCATACGCGATTGGAGCCGAACCGATGCCGGCCTCGTTCGAGAAAGCCGCCCGTTGCACGCCCATCATCAGAACGCCGACAAGCCCACCAAAACCCGCTTCCGGCGTAAAAGCGCCGTGCAGGATCGCGGTAATGGCCATTGGCAAATGCTCAACATTCATGAAAATAATGACGAACCCGGCAAGCAGATAAATGCCTCCCATGAGAGGAACAATTTTTGCCGTGACATTGGCGATGCTTTTAATGCCACCGATGATGACCAGACCGACAAGGACGGCAAGGATCAGACCAAACAGCCAACCCTGGTTGTAAAGGATGCTAGCCTCACCGCCCGTCGCGTTGACAAATTGCTGATAAGCCTGGTTCGACTGAAACATGTTGCCAGCCCCAATGGCACCGCCAATACACATCACCGCAAAAAACCTGGCAAGCCCACGCCCAAGCGAGGTCAAACCAAGCTCGGCAAGGCCGCGGGAAAGGTAGTACATCGGCCCGCCTGAAACGGTTCCGTCTTTGTGAACAACCCGGTATTTTACGCCAAGGGTGCATTCCGCGAATTTCGACGCCATGCCGAAAAACCCGGCAACAATCATCCAAAGCGCCGCACCTGGACCACCAAGGGCGATTGCCACCGCAACACCGGCAATATTGCCAAGCCCGACGGTGCCGGAAAGCGCCGCCGTCAGCGCCCGGAAGTGCGAGACTTCACCGGGCTTGGAGGGGTCCGCATATTTGCCCGCAACGACAGCAAGCGCATGGCGAAGCCCCCAAATATTGATGAAGCGAAAATAGAAGGTAAAGCCAACCGCAACGACAATCAGCCAGACAACAATGAGGCGAATTTGTGAATCGCCAACAGGAACGGCATAAAAAATC
>CAYTAE010000104.1:0-5988 GCA_964435655.1 uncultured Rhodospirillaceae bacterium | reverse complement strand
AAATGCCACGACAATGACGAGCGGATCAAAGTTGTAGCCCACCAAGGCAACAATCCCCAACGCCCAGGTGCCGGCCACAAGACCGGACAGCAAGGGCAGGAAGGTTCCCCGCCAGGTCCGCATGACGATAAACAGGAAGGCCACCAGGGCCGCCCAAGTCAGCATGAAAATCGTCATCGTCTCCGGGAAGTAATAATTGACCCAGCCGTAGAGCATGGGTTCGCCCACTACCCGGATGCGGACCGTGTCATCGCGTTCCTTGTCCAGAACTTCGTTAATCGTGTTGAAGGCGGGCGTGTATTCCAACAGACGGTCGATGAAATCGACCGTAATCAACGCCGAGCGAAGATCCTTGGAAACATAGGTTCCATAAACCGTTCGCGAAGTCAGAATTGCATCGCGAAGCTGGTCGAGTTCCTTCTGGGTCTGCGGAACACCTTCACCTGCCCGATAGGTTTCCTTGTCCATAAACGGCCGGGTTTCAACGCCCGCCGTCGAGGCCTTCACCATTTTCAGCTTGCGCCCGGCAATCGAGATAACCTGAAACTGGTTGACCCCCGGAACAATGCGCAGGTTGAACTGCAAATTCTTGATTTTTTGCAGGAACGCCGTCGTGAAGATATCGCCCTCTTTGGCCTCCATCATGATGGTGACCATGTTCGAGCCGCCGAAAGTTTCCTTATATTTCTCGTTAATCTGGACGTATGGATGATCCTGCGGCAGAAGATCGGGGAAATAACTCTCGATCTTCATTTGCGTCGCCACCACGATGCCCAATGCGACAGTCATACTTCCCAAAACAACCAGGAAAGCAAGGCGATTGCGGATGGTAAAAGCGCACATCCCTTCGATGAGCTGCGTCATCCGTTGGTTATAGTCCTTGGCCATAACTCACAGTCCTCCGCGAACGACTAAAAATGTGTTTCGGGGCGGGGAAGTTCTACCCATTCCCCGGATGCCACCGTCAGAATCCCAACATCTTCACCGCAGACATATATTTTGCCCGCTATCGGCTGGATGTCGACAAACCAAGGGGATTTAGCAGGATCAATCAGGCTGGCAGTCCAGGTTTCCGCAGACGCATCGCTTTTTACGATAACGCCGCCCTCACCCGTGGCCAGCCATGTCTGATTTTGTTCATCCCAGTCAACGTCATAAAGATGCGAGACCGGAACGCCCTCGATGTCCAGCTGCTCCCAGTTCTCGCCGCCATCGCTGGTGACAACAAGCGTACCCGAGCCGCCGACAAGAACACCGTGGTCCCTATCCCGAAATTTCATGCTGTTGATTGTGTCATAGGCGGGACGCGTTTCCAGCCAGTTGTAGCCACAATCCTTTGTTTGGTTCACGTAGCCATACTCGCCGGTGACCATCCATTCGCATTCGCCCAGAATGGCAATGTCATAGAATGAAATGTCCCGCTCAAAGCGACCACGGCGAACGACGTCCTGATTCACCCGTCGAACACCGCCCGCCAAATCGGAAAAGCGTTCTTCAAAAAAGGACCGGTCGTAATAGCGATATTGCTGTTCCCAGGTTTTGCCCTTGTCTTTCGTAAGAAGGACCTTCCCTAAGCTGCCAACGGCGATCGCCATGTCCGTATTCGGCACGACACGCACCCGGACCAGTTTGTTGGCAATCTTGGATTTCTCGGCCGCCTTTTCCACCCAGGTATCGCCGCCATCGCTGGTTATCAGGATGATACCGGTGTTGCCCACCACGACGGCGTGATCTTTATCCCACGTCGCGATCGACATTAAGTTCAAATTCGTTGCGGTTTTCTGGACAACCCAGCTAACGCCATCATCCTCACTACGGATGATTTTACCGCCATTGCCAACCATCCAAATGATGCCCGGCTCGGGCGTTTGGACGCCGTAATAACGGTCGCGTTCCCCAATCGGAGGAATCTGAACCGGCTCTCCAACCGGCGCCGGCTCAATCTGTGAAAGGCCATACAGGCCTGCAATGATTGCCCATGGAGCAACCTTTGCCACTATGACGCCTAGTTTTCCTGTTTTCATACGTCCTTCCCCTCAAAGGTATCGTCGTCGAAGCTTTATAAAAGCGAACGCCGCCGCCTTAATTTGACGACGATTCCAAACACATAGCCCTGCGAACTAGGAAACCCGGCCCACAAAAAAAGGAATTTGGCAAACCCAAAGACCAATTAATCTATTTTCCGGAACACGCCGGAAACCCATTGCGGATTTCAACAGACGTAACCCCCCCTTAGTCGCATAATTATCAAATCCAAAACTCACGTTTGGTTTCAACAGCAGTACCGTGAAAAAGGCAATTCCGTCAATAAGGCATTAGCGGTTCCGCAAATCGCGTCTGCGGCATAGCGTGCCCACAACCATCCCCCTATCAACAAAGCCGCCTCCCAATCAACGAGCCAGGCACCGATGCCACAAATGCTGCAACGCACCATCCCCGTTTATTTTTAGCACCCCTACCCCTTGGCCCACCTGTAAAAAACTGCCCGATCTGCGGTGCACAACGGACAAAGGCGACACCGTTACGATCCTGTCCCGGCGGAGGAGATAAATTCCTCGCGGTGAACGTGCGACGGATCGACATTTTTTTCTTTCAGAATCTTATCCACGGCCTCGACCATCGCCGGCGGGCCGCAAAGATAATATTCGTAAGCGGTCAAATCCTCACCTTCCATCTGCTTCAGAAGGCTGTCCGTGACATAGCCCTTGTCTCCCTCCCAGGATTCATCGGCATTCACGCAAGCATAATAAGGGGCAAAATCGGGCAGCTCTTCCTGCAATTGCGCGATCTCATCCTTACAGAAGACATCGCCCGGCTCTGTAACGCCAAGAAATAGGCGAATTCGCTTTGGATAGAACTGCGTCGCAAGCTGACGGATGATCCCAAGGTTCGGCCCAAGCCCGGTTCCACCTGCGATGAAAACAGGTGGGCGGTCTGTCAGACAGTAATGATAAAGACCGAACGGACCGCGACCGGGGATGACGTCACCAACTTTCGCATCCTCTTTCAAATAGGTGGAAAAGGCGCCACCATCCAAGATGCTGATATAGAACTCGATCCGGTTTTCCATATTGGGTGTGTTCGCGGCAGAATACATGCGCCATTCTTCCGTATCCGGCACACACAAAGCCACATACTGCCCAGCATTCCAGAACAGCATCTTTTCGTCCTTGTAGTCGATCATCGCCTTAAGAACGAGGTGGTAGACGTTGCCCGAAGGCGACACCGGCCCAACTTCCAGAATCTCACCACCACCTTTTTCCGGAACCGTGACACGGTCGGAATCATATTCAAATTCGATTTCAACGTCGGAAGTGGGGCGCGCCTGGCAAAGCAGAATAGGATCGTCCGCCGCTTCCTCAGGCGTGATGGCTGCCGGATCAACGTCTCCCATGTCAACTTCGCCAGAGACGAGCCTGCCTTTGCAGGTTCCACAAATTCCCTGCATGCAGTACGCGGGCAAAACGACATTTTGAAGATTGGCGCCGGCGATAAAGTCGTCCGTCGCATCACATTCAAAGCTGATTTCTTTGCCATCTAAAAAGGTGCAATGCACTTTATGCATGGAATAAAAACCTCATACGTCTACCGTTTCAATGTCGTCGTTCGAATTCCCGCACCCACCAAGCTGTGGGTCCACCAGCTGATTTTATAGGGGGTGCAACAAATCGAAAGGAAAAAACTAACCGTTTTCAGGATTTTTTAGAGGAACTTTCGTCGCCATCACCCTCGATGCCAACAAGTCGCGTCGTCAAGATGAATTTGTTGTCCACGGTCAACGCACGCCCGACTGTGGTCGAAAGGTTAACCAGAAAATCAAAGACGTTGTAGGACCGGCCTAAATCCTCTTCGATCTCGTCAAAATCGAGAACCACCTCTCCATCACAATCCACATAGTAGTAAGGACCGCGGTCCTCTACATAAATTCCTTCCTTATCGGCCAGGTAGCATTCGATGATCGTATCAATTTCATCCGTCTTCATCAGAGCCATCGCCACGCTGTTGGTCGTGCGCAGCTTGTCCTGGCTCATGAATTTTTCCTGAAACGCCTTCGGGTCGAAGTTTTCCTCATCGTATGAAATTTCCTTGATATGGTCTTCGAAGCTAACTTCTTCCGGCTCCTCGGTACCTTGCGATTTCTTTGTGTCGTCTACCATTTTCGTAATCTCCCGAGGAAAATTTCAAGGACAAGGAGTAAAAGCCCGCCCCCTTTGAACAGGCTGGTTTCCTTGTCGTAGTAACGGATGCTATCGCAACAAATGGGATATAGGAACCAGGAATCCAGCCCGCCCACGGCGCCGAAACCCTGACACACGCTGCAATAAAGGCCCGCCAGAATTCAGCCTGGCCAGCTTAAACGGAAAGTTTCTTTGCCTGTTGCAAATCAACCTGCAGTTCGATCGGGTCGAGATATTTTTGCTTCCAGTCCTCCAGAATGTTCGCAAACCGGGCCTCCGGTGAAGGCAGGCCAATGCTCTCACGGGCTTTTTTAATTTCCGGCCTGTCGAAAACCGGCTGGAAGGCACGAACGCAGGCAAGCGTCTTCGGCAACCATCGATCCAGCCAGGCCTGCATGATTTTGCGATTCATGGATGCAAATTCGGGATCGCCCCCAAGAATATTGTGGAAAAGATCAAAGTTCCAATCCCGCGCCACATGGTCTGCCCGTTTCATGTCCGGCAAGAACATCCCGGTGAGCGTATCGCCAAAAAGACCCGCATAATCTTCCATGAGCACTTCACGAACAAAGCGACCATAAAGTGCCTCGTGCGTCATATAGATGACGAACAGAATTTCGCAATGATCCGAGGTCCGGTCCCACAATTCGTCGACCATTGCAATCGCCGGCGCGTAAATTTCGCCTTTTTCCCATATTTCACGAGAGGATTCGACGCCCGCATCAAAGCTATCGGGCAACAGCTTCGCCAGGAACAGCCGCTGCATTTGAATCATTTGTGAATTGTCGAGCAGGTCGAAAGCGCCGGTGCAAGTGGCCGCACGAATGATGTCGCTGAGCACATCCCGACAAACGGAAGACATGGCGTTGAAGACACCGTACTCGTGGTGAAGAAAACCACCCCAGACTTTTCTGATAATCTCGTCGCGCCACCAGCCGTCAATGCGGTCACACGCCTTCATCTCGGCATAGGAGGCAAGACGACGCTGTAACGTCCGCCAGTCGTCTGCTTTTTCCCGCACATATGGGTATTGCCAGCGCCGATTCGGGTCACGAAACGCGTACCAGTCCTGGCATTTCATTTCCGTGAAATAGTTCCCCCAAGTGTCACGCCCCCCGCTGAATTTTGACGGGTAATCCCCCCAGTCAAGCCCGCCTGGAATCCATTCAGGATTTGGCTGAGCATAAAGGATCAGCTTTTCATATTCCGTTAGCTTCTTCCCACGCGGCTTCGCAAAATAGACAAGCCCGCGAGTTCCCGAAAGCGGCTCCCCTTGAGGATCGCGATCTGGGTAAATCCCCCTTCGGGCGGCTACTTTTTTAATGGCCATTTGAGATACGCTCCCCGCGATTTAATTTGTTCCGCTCGCTATGACGGCAAGGGGTTCGAACGGTTATGGTTGCCTGCAATAGAGGCGGGATGGAATTCCACATTGACCACCCGCCGCGATTAATTTTCTCAGTCCACGAGAGATGGTCAGCTATGGAACACGCGCAACGGGTCTTCAATGATGCAGTTACAGGCGCGAAGATCATCGACCGTCCACATCCGTTCTGCGTTCAGATGCGGTTGCGACATCAATGTGCCGTCTGGGCGCACGCCATGGAACCTCTCGGCAAGGTCCGCAATATTCCAGCCATCGAATTCCTCAAAATAGGTTAGCTGATTCAGATAGCGTTCCGGCTCCATAAAGAACATGCGTTCGCACATATCCGAGCAGAAGGCATGATTCCGACCAGCGTAATCAACAATGCGCGCCTTCTTCGCCGCGTTGTAGATGTCCGGCGAAATCGTCGGCATCTGACAGGTG
>CAYTAE010000103.1:4317-6082 GCA_964435655.1 uncultured Rhodospirillaceae bacterium | reverse complement strand
CAGGTAGCTCAGTTGGTAGAGCAGCGGACTGAAAATCCGCGTGTCGGTGGTTCAAATCCGCCCCTGGGCACCACTTTTTTCTGAAAAAAGAATCTGAAAGCCGTCGCCGCTTCATTCGGTCGTTAGCGTGCGCGTTCTGCGGTGCGTGCGTCGGAAAACGAGACCAGCTTCCGCTGGCCTTCGTCCCACAGGCGCAATTTTATGCAGGCGAGGCTTTGCGAAAAGGTCAGGCGCCGGATCTGGGAAAGCTCGGGAAAGTCGCGCAGGACCTGGGGCAGGCGGTAATAGGGAATGCGGCTGCTGAGGTGGTGGATGTGGTGCACGCCGATGTTCGCGGTCAGCCAGCGGAAAACGCCGGGCAGATCGTAATGAGAACTGCCGTGGAACGCAGCGTCCTGGGCCTCCCATGCGCCATCTTCGGCCCAATAGGTGTCTTCAAATTGATGCTGCACGTAAAACAGCCAGACGCCGATCGATGCGGCAAGAAGAAGGATCGGCACCTGCACAAGAAAGAAGGGCCCCGCGCCAAGAAAATAAATCAGGCTGCCGGCGACAAGAACGATGGTCGCATTCGTTCCCATGGCGCTGACCCAGAAATGCCAATCGGTGCTGCGCAAGTTGAAGGGAAGCCGGTTGCGAAGCAGGAACTGGTAGGCCGGCCCAATGACAAACAGAACGATGGGGTGGCGATAGGCCCGGTACGCAAGACGGCGCAGCGGCGACAATGCCTGATATTCTTTCATCGTCAGGGTGGTGATGTCCCCTTCGCCGCGCTTGTCGAGGTTGCCCGACGTCGCATGGTGGACGGCATGGCTGCGCCGCCAGACATTGTATGGCGTCATCGTCAGGGTGCCGAGAATGCGCCCGACCCAGTTGTTGAACGCCTGCTGACGGAAAAACGCGCCATGGCCGCAATCATGCTGGATCAGGAAAAGACGGGCGAGAAACGCCGCCGCCGGAACGGCGATGGCAAGGGTCAACCAATAGCTGATCGAAAGGGCCCACCAGGCCGCCGCCCAAAGGGCGATGAACGCGGTCTTGGTGATGGTTAGTTCAAGGACGCTGCGCGCGTGGCTGGGTTCGCGATATTGCGCCAACAATTTCAACAAACCATGGGATGGCAAGTCCTGGGATGTTTCGTCTTGCCCGGCTGGCATGGCTTGCTGCGTATCGCCCATTCGGTCAAACCCTATCGCTGTAAATCGCAAACGTTTGAGATTCATGGAATACGCTAGTCGGGTCGGGTCTGCAATGCCGCTGTCGGCCTAGGATTTTTTCGATCCGCCGCCTTTTAAAAACGGCACCAGCATCGGCACGTTTTTGCGGTATTGCCGGTAATGTTCGCCGAAAAGTGCAATCAAATCGCGTTCTTCGAATTGCAGCGCAATCAGGATATAGACCGTCGTGACAAGGGCGAAAAGAAGATGCCCAAAGCTCATCATCGGCGTTGCCCAGAAAGCGATCACAAACCCCAGCATGATCGGGTGGCGCACCAGCTTGTAAAAACCGGGCATGCCAAAATGGGCGTCCTTCGGTTTCAGATTTTTCAGGTTCAGGTAAACCTGT
Source organism: uncultured Rhodospirillaceae bacterium (assembly GCA_964435655.1). Classification (GTDB taxonomy): domain Bacteria; phylum Pseudomonadota; class Alphaproteobacteria. Next base: position 4,516 of record CAYTAE010000103.1, on the reverse strand, counting down.
TTCAGGCCGAACAATTCGAAATGGCCGATCATCAAGGTCGAGAGCAACACGATCCCCCAGCCGATGGCAAAGCCCGCCCATAATGCTGTTTCGCCGACACCGGCCACGGTCCAGACAGTGCCGGGGATGGGTCGCCATTGCCAAAAAAGAAGCATCAGGGCCAGGCTTGAGAGCAGCACATAGGTGCTGCGCTCAATCG
>CAYTAE010000103.1:0-4307 GCA_964435655.1 uncultured Rhodospirillaceae bacterium | reverse complement strand
CAAACAGGCTGAGCAACGCCAGATTGATCGCCAGCGCTTCGACAAGCGGAACTTCCGCCCCGAAATCGATGCCCTTCGGCACGACAAAATTGCCGACGAAGCCGATGGCGTAGAGAAAGGCAGCAAAGAAGGTGAGATAGGCGGCCACCCCATAGGCAGCGCACAGCACACGTGTCATGGTTCATTCCCCCGGAAATAAATCCTGCGTCAGGGTAAATTTTTTAGGCCGCCCATGTCTCGGAAAAAGTGCGCCGGCACCATTCTCTTGCTATGAATGGGCATCAAACGCGTGGGGGGAGACAAGGCCGGGTGAAGAAGAACAGCCAGATCCTTATTTCAGGCGCCGGCGTGGCGGGGTTGACTGCCGCACTCTGGCTTGCGAAATCGGGTTTTCGGCCCATCGTGGTGGAACGCGCGCCAAGCGTGCGCGCCGATGGGTTTCTCATCTCCCTTTCCCACGATGCGTACCGTTCTGCCGAGGCCCTTGGCCTGATGCCGGCGTTGCGCGAACGGTGCATCGGCATCACCGCGTCAAGCTACCACGACTCGTCCGGGCGCTGCCTGCTGGCCCTTGATTACAAAAATCTTTTTCAGGGCCTCGATATTCTTCAACTGACCCGGGACGATCTGGAAGTGGTGCTTTTCGAAGCGGCGCGGGAAATTGCCGACATCCGCTGCGGGCTTCGCGCCGTGGACATCGCCCAACGGCCCGATGGCGTGGACGTTTCCTTCAGCGATGGCCGTTCGGAAAGTTTTGATGCCGTCATCGGTGCCGACGGCCTGCATTCGGGCGTGCGCGAGTTAAGCTTCCCGCCGGAAAAAATTCAACGCCATCCCCTTGGCCTTTGCGTTGCGGCCGCTCGCCTGCCAAATTTTCTTGGGCTGAAAAATAAATTTGAAACCCATATGGAAACGGACCGTTACCTCGCCCTGTTTACGACAAGGGAAGGCGGCCTTGGCGGTGTGTTCGTCTGGGCATCGGACGAAGACAGCGTGCCGCCGCCAGAACAACGCGCGGCCAAACTTCAAGAGGCCTTTCACGGCACGTCGGATTTTGTCAAAAGCATTGTTGACCATTGCCCCAAGGATGGCGGCATTTACATGGACTCCCTTTCCCAGATTGAAATGCCATGCTGGCATGAAGGCCGGGTGGCGGTTGTCGGCGATGCCGCCCATTGCCTGACGCTTTTTTCCGGGCGCGGGGCGGCGGCCGCCTTTAACGGTGCGACGCAATTGGCAAAAGCGCTGATTGATTTGCCGCCGGAAGCGGCGTTTCAACGGTACGAAGCTGCCATCCGGCCGGTCATTTCCAGAATTCAGCCAGCGACGCGCAGTGCGGCAAGATGGTACGTGCCGCGAAGCCGTCACCGGGAATGCCTGCGCAACAACGCCATGCGTTTTTTGCCGAACGCGCTTTTCCAGACCTATTTCCGGGGCAAATATTCAAGGGCATAACCATGCCGCAACCGCGCCTGACCTTTACGTTCGATCTTGAAGACCACCGGCCTGACGGTCGCCATCCAAGGCGCTATCCGGAGGTGACCCGGCGTGTGCTTCGGGGGATGGAAGCCAGAGGCGTGCGCGGGACCGTGTTTGTTGTCGGCGCGGTGGCAAAAGCGGTACCCGATCTGATCCGCGAAATTGCCGCCCAGGGCCACGAAATTGCCTTTCATTCCTTCAACCATGTGCCGTTGCCGCAACAGACGCGTGAAAATTTTCGGTCGGAAACGGTCGATGGCAAACATTTGCTTGAAGATTTAACTGGCAAAGCCGTTGCCGGTTTTCGGGCGCCGGTTTTTTCGCTGACCCCGGATGTGCAATGGGCCCTGGACGTGCTGCAAGAGGCGGGGTTCACCTATTCCTCCAGCGTGCTGCCGGCGCCAAACCCGCTGTTTGGCTATGCCCAGGCCCCGCGCACACCCTTCTTCTGGCCGAACGGCGTGCTGGAATTGCCAGCGCCGGTGGCACGATTTGGCCCGCTCGTGCTGCCCTATCTTGGTGGCATTTATTTTCGGTACCTCCCCGGCTGGGTAATGCGCGTCTGCGTCGCGCGTGCGCCTGTTGATGCGGCCCTTTGGACCTATTTCCATCCCTATGATTTTGATCCCGGCGAAGCCTTTTTCCGGATCAAGGGCGCGGGCTGGATGACCAGCGCCCTTCTTTGGTGCAATCGCGGGCGAACGGAACGCAAGCTCGACGCCCTGTTCGGACGGGATGGCTATGAAGCGATGCCGCCCTTCGCCGAACAGATCGCCGCCGGTCTCTTTTCAAAAGCCCAGGTTTTTCAGCCCGCTAGCTGATCCATGGGGCAAGGCGGGGACCCAGGCGATTGGCCAGGCACAACGGCAGCTTTTTCCAGGCCCCGATCAAACGGCGATATTGCGCGCTGTTGGGGTCCATCTGCGGCAGCGTGCGCGCGCGGACCAGATGATATTGATAGGCAAGGGGTTTTGGCTCAAAGCCCCAGTTTTTCTTGAAGGCAAAAGCGCCGCTGCCCTGAATGCTGCGCCCGTAATCAAAATGACGCAGGCCCCGTTCGGCGGCCTCGCGCATCAAATCCCAATACATAAAGTGATAGCCTTTTAGCGCGCGTACAGCGGGCAGGCCGCCTGCGTAATAGGGCAGCACCTGATCGCGAAAATAAAAACTCAGCACGCCGCAAATGGGGGTCGTGTCTTTTCGTACGATGCGGATTTCGGCGTGTTCGCCGAATTCTTCCAACAGGATGTCGAAATAGCGTTGCGGCAAGGTGGGTGTGCCAAGGTCGCGCGCGCTTCGTGCGTAAATTGGAAAAAAGCGCGCGGCGTTGCCATCAAGGTCGCTTTGCAGGCCGGCCTTGATGCTTTTGCGAATGTCGGCGCGCTCTTTGCGTGGAATGGCAAGAAGATTTTGTTCCATGTCGGCGTGAAGGGGGCGTTGAAAGGTGAAGTAAAGATCGCTTGTTGGCCAGTCGGGCCGTGTGGGGGTTGGGTTGCGAATTTCCAGATAATCGCAATTCGTCTTTGCCGCCAGATCGGCGGCGGCGTCCTCCAAATCCCTGGCAATTTGCGGATGGTCGGCGATGGCGCCGCCATAAACGCAAAATGGCATTGAAACCAGCGCGCGTTTTAAATTTGGACGGCGCACGAAGGCAAGCGGCAACAGCCCGCAAATTTTCTTATCTTTTTTTGCGCAAAGGTAGTGCGTGCGGATGCCAAAGGCGCGTTCCAGGACGCGCTTCCATTCCGCCCGGTGAAAAAAATTTGCCTCGGGCGTTGCGGCGACAAAGGCGTTCCATTGGGAAAAATCCGTATCTTCGAAAAGGGTGACGGCGTGGGCCGGTGTGGTGTGGGACGGTGCGTCGTAAGACGTCATGGGGCGGGTGTTCCGGTGTCGTTGGGTTTGCGCAACACCAGGAAGAAAGACGCGCCGGCAAGCTTGGCCAGCAGGCTTTTTTCCCCGACCCAGCCACGGGACAACAGGGGGCAGGAAACGCCGATGAAATCGACCGAAAGGCCGGCGTCTTCGGCAAGGTGGCGCAGCGTTTCCGGGTTGTGAAAGACTTGCGGAAAATCGGGTGCGCCGCTCATCCGGTCGGCAAGGCGTCCGATGCCATGGGCCAGACAATGCAAAAGCGATCGCCCGTTTCGCCACACCAAAATCAATCGGCCGCCGCGTGAAAGCACGCGTGTCGCCTCACCAATCAGTTGTGGGGCCTGGGCGTGGGGTTGCTGGTTCAGGAATTGACAGCAAATGGCATGGTCGATGCTCTCGCTTTGAAGGGGCAGGGCATAGGCGTCGCCGCGAAGAATGGGAATGCCGTTTTCATGTGCGAATTCGCAAGCCTCTGCGTTGAAGTCGAGGCCGATAACGTGATGCCCGCGTTCGGCCAGGGGACGCACCATCAATCCGGACCCGCAGCCGATATCCAAAAGCGTGCCAAGCCGCTTCTTGTCGCCAAGGGCTAAAAAAAGGAGGCGCTGTTCCCACAGAAAATAGCCGCGCGAACGATAGCCATTCGTGCGTGCGTTGCCCTTTCCATATTTCGCGCGCATGGAATGGTAAAGGCTGTCTGTCTGCTTGTCCGCCGAGGTCAATGCATCTTTCCTGTTGTTACCGGCCGTTGCCGGTCGTTAGCCGAAGGGCGCCCATTGCCAGCGCCCAAAATAGGAATGGGGCCGTAATTAATACCAGCCGAACCAGCAGGCTCGCCCCCACCGCCAGGCCAAGGGGCAGGCCGTTGAGGGTCAGCAGCCCGGCGAGGCCGGCCTCGCCAATGCCGATGCCGCCCACGGTCTGGATCGGCAACACGGCCAGAAGATTATACG
>CAYTAE010000102.1:0-6085 GCA_964435655.1 uncultured Rhodospirillaceae bacterium | reverse complement strand
GGCGTCGAGAAAAATGGCGTTGCCAGCCGTTGCCTGTTCAATGGCGTTGCGCATGGCGTCTTCGGGAAAGGGGGCATCGGGCGCATGGGTAAATTCGCCGGTCATCGTTTCGTGGCTGTTCACAATCGCCGCCGTTTCCGGGCAGGTCTTGGCGAGAGAGGAAACCCCTGCCGCCACGACCAGATCGCAGCAAAGGAGAAGCTGCGCGCCACCAGCCGGGATGCGGACGGCGTGCAAATCGTCCGGGTTTTTGGCAATGCGCACATGGCTCCACACGGCGCCGCCCTTTTGGGCCAGGCCGGCCTGATCCAGCACGGTGATGGCTTTGCCTTCCAGATGGGCGGCCATGCCGAGAAGATTGCTGAGCGTCACGATGCCGGTGCCACCGACGCCGGCGATGACGATGTTGTAGGGCACATCGCTGGATGGCAATGCCGGTTCCGGCGGTGTCGGCAGGCCGTCAAGGCGTTGCGGGCTGCGCGTGCGCGGGCGTCCGCCGTGGATGGTGACGAAGCTTGGGCAAAAGCCGTTCAGGCAGGAATAGTCTTTGTTGCAGGCAGATTGGTCGATGGCGCGTTTGCGTCCCAATTCCGTTTCCAGAGGCACGATGGCCAGGCAATTGGATTGCATGCCGCAATCGCCACAGCCCTCGCAGATTTCCGCATTGATGACGACGCGAAGGGGTGGGTTGTCCATGAGGCCACGCTTGCGCCGACGGCGTTTTTCGGCGGCGCAGGTTTGATCGTAGATCAGGGCGGAAACGCCTTTTTCTTCGCGGAGCTGGCGTTGCAAGCGATCGAGGGCGTCGCGGTGGTGGATGGTGACACCGGCTGCGAAATCGGGGCGGCGGCCATATTTTTTCGGTTCATCGGTGACGACGACGATGCGGCGCACGCCTTCGCCATACAGCTGATGGGTCATGCGCGTCACCGACAGTGGCCCGTCCACCGCCTGACCGCCGGTCATGGCGACGGCGTCGTTGTAGAGAATTTTATAGGTGATGTTGACTTTCGCGGCGACGGCGGCGCGGATCGCCAGAAGGCCGGAATGGAAATAGGTGCCGTCGCCGATGTTCTGAAAGACGTGGGACGTGTTCGTAAAAGGTGCCTGGCCGATCCAGTTTGCCCCTTCGCCGCCCATCTGGGTGAAGGTGTCCGTCGCGCGGTCCATCCACTGGGCCATGTAATGACAGCCGATGCCGGCCAGCGCCCGGCTGTCTTCCGGCACGCGGGTTGAAAGATTGTGGGGACAGCCGGCGCAGAAATAGGGAATGCGTTCGATCACGTCCGGCGGTGTCGCAAGGGCTTTTTCTTTTGCTTCGAGGAAGGCGAGGCGTTCTTCGATTGCCGGGCTTGTGTGGAAAGGTGCCAGACGATCGGCGATGGCGCGCGCCACCATGGCCGGGGTCAGTTCCCCATCCGAAGGCAAAAGCCATGCGCCATTTTCGTCGCGCTTGCCGACGACGCGCGGTCGTGTGTCTGTGTGCGCGTTGTACAGCTGTTCCTTCAACTGGTTTTCCAGCACGGCGCGCTTTTCCTCGATGACGAGAATTTCTTCCAGCCCTTCGGCAAAGCCCCGGGTGCTCATCGGGTCCAGGGGCCAGCTCATGCCCACCTTGAAAACGCGAAGGCCGATTTCGCCCGCGTGGGTGGCGGTGATGCCAAGATCGGCAAGGGCCTGAAGCACGTCGAGGGTGGCTTTCCCGGTCGTGAAGATGCCGAGGCGCGCACGGGGGCTGTCGATGACGAGGCGGTCCACGCCATTGGCGCGTGCGAACGCACGGGCGGCATAAAGCTTGTGGCGGTGCAGGCGCCGTTCCTGGGTCATGGGCTGATCCGGCCAGCGAATGTTGAGACCGTCTTCGGGCATGTCGACAGCTTCCGGCAGGGTGATCGACACCCGGTCCGGCGCGACGACGCAGGCGCTGGTGCTGTCCATGCTTTCCGAAATGGCCTTCATGGCCACCCAGCAGCCGGAATAGCGCGACATCGCCCAGCCGAGGAGCCCGAAATCGAGCACGTCCTGCACGCTGGCCGGGTTCAGGACCGGGATGCCAGCATCGATGCAGGCAAATTCGCTTTGTTGGGGGATGGTGGAAGATTTGCACGCGTGGTCGTCGCCGACCAGCACCAGCACGCCGCCATGGGGCGAGGTGCCAGCCAGATTGCCATGTTTAAAAACGTCGCCGGAACGGTCAACGCCGGGGCCTTTCCCGTACCAGATTGAAAAGACGCCGTCGTAACGCGCCCCTTCAAACAAATTCACCTGCTGACTTCCCCAGATGGCGGTGGCGGCCAGGTCTTCGTTCACGGCGGGGCGAAAATGGATGGCGTTCGCGTCCAGGAATTTCGCGGCCTTCCAGAGCTCGGTGTCGAAGCCGCCAAGGGGTGAGCCGCGATAGCCGGAGATAAAGCCCGCCGTGTTCAGGCCCTGGTCGCGGTCGCGCTGATGCTGCATGAGCGGCAGGCGCACAAGGGCCTGAATGCCGGAGAGGTAGATCCGGCCCCTTGCAAGGGCGTATTTGTCGTCGAGGGAAATCGCGCCAAGGGCCATCGTTGCGTTCCGTCCTTCCTCTGGTTGTAACGTAAGTTTCCCTGGCATTGCTTGCAATCGGGCCGCTTTTGAGGCCGGACAGTCGCCCCAGCTCTTTACAGGATCATATTCCTATGCTAGAAAAAAGCATCCTTGGGATCTTACCATGCCGCGGTGCTTGAAGAGGAAAAGGCCCGATGCGCCAGCCGTCCCAGATGCCGCCTTTCCTTCGCCGCCCAATGGGCTTCGCAGCCCTTTTCGGCACGCTCTTTTATCTAGGGTTGTTTGCGCTGTTCGCCTTTGACGCGGCAGCAGAAGACGCAACGGAAAGCGCAAAAAAATACCCGCCCTATCCGGACATCTGGGGCCGCGAACTGCCGGTGCCGGAGAATTTTCACACCGGCTTTAATAGCTATCCGAGAGAGAACGGCGATGTGTGGTTCGAATTTACGCGCCGAGGCGAACGCAGGCCACCCGGCGACGGTAAGAAGACGTGGAACTTTGAGTGGTTCCTTCTCAAGTTTTTCGAGAACGGCTTGACGCCAATCCCCAACGAAAAAGTTGATGACGTTTTCCGAAAACTTTTTAAAAAAAAGATGGCGGCCAAAGAAAAGCGCGAGAAGAAAAGCGACGAGGAAAGAGGCGGCAGGGACCGGACATACGAAGAATTTGAGCGCGATCTTGGCAGAGGGATTATCTTCGAGGGTGGTGGTTCGGTCATGCAGTCCAACCTTGGCTATGTCGGTGAGCTTTGCTGGGCGAATAACAATTACCACATCATCAGCAAGGACGCGCAAGGCAAGGTCGTTGCCGACAAGATGCTATTTTATCTTTTTGAGAAACCGCGGTGGAGAAATTTAAAATTCAATTGTCGGCTAAGCGGCAATGACGAATATTTCGATTTCCGGATCGAGGCGCGGCAGCTTTCTCTTATACCGCTTGCGGACGAAAGTTTTCTTGCGGTTGGAGGGCGCTTTGTCATTCGTTTCGACCGCGATCTGCACTCGCCCTTTGTGGCGGCACGCCCGAGGCTCTTTCTTGTCGATACGGCGAAAATCAAGGCGATCATCGACCGGGTGGGGGGGGTAAATCCGGAATTGCACCATGTAAACGATGCGATCCTGTCCTTTTTGCTGGAACTGAAAAAGAAGAAGATGAAGAAGGCAAAGGAGCGATGAGGGGATTTTGCAACTTTCTAGTCTGCCTGCTGGTGGCCGGCGTGGCGCTGTTCGCCTTTGACGCGGCAGCAGAAGACGCAACGGAAAGCGCAAAAAAATACCCGCCCTATCCGGACATCTGGGGCCGTGAACTGCCGGTGCCGGAGGACGATACTTCCGCATCTCTTGATGCTTATCCGATGGCGAATGGCGAGGTGTGGTTCAAATTTACGCGCGAACGCGAACCCAAGCCGCCCGGCGACGGCAGCAAGGGGCGGAATCGGGATCGGTTCCTTCTTAAATTTTTTGAGGGCAGTTTGACACCAATCCCCAACGAGGAGGTTGATGCCTTTTTCCACGAGCCGTGGAAAAAGAGATACGCGGCCAAGAACAAGCGCCGCGAGGAAAGAGACCGGGCGAGAGGCAATCGGCCCTCTACCTCCGAAGAGCTTAGCCGCAATCTTGGCAGAGGGATTATCTTCGAGGACGATGGTTCGGTCGTTATGGACGATCATGGCTGGAATAGAAGCAAATATTGCTGGACCAATTACGACAGCTACATCGTCAGCAAAGACGCGAAAGGCAAGGTCGTTGCCGACAAGACGCTATTTTATCTTTACGCGGAACCGTAGCGGACAAATTTACATCCCTATTGTCCGCTAAGCTACAATGACGAATATCTCGATTTCCGGTTCAAGGCGCTGGGTTTTTCTATGACGCCGCTTGGAGATGAAAGTTTTCTTGCGGTTGGAGGGCGCTTTGTCATTCGTTTTGACCGCGATCTGCACTCGCCCTTTGTGGCGGCACACCCTAGGCTCTTTCTTGTCGATACGGCGAAAATTACGGCGATCATCGACCGGGTGGGGGGGTTCGATCCGGAATTGCACCATGTAAACGATGCGATCCTGTCTCTTCTGCTGGCGCTTCAAAAGAAGAAGATGAAGAAGGCAAAGGAGCGATGAGGGGATTTTGCAGCTTTCTAGTCTGCCTGCTGGTGGCCGGCGTGGCGCTGTTCGCCTTTGACGGGGCGGCAGCAGAAGACGCAACGGAAAGCGCAAAAAAATACCCGCCCTATCCGGACATCTGGGGCCGCGAACTGCCGGTGCCGGAGAATGTTTACACCGGTCTTGACGCCTATCCGATGGCGAATGGTGATGTGTGGTTCGAATTTTCGCGCAAGCGCGAATCCAAGCCGCCCGGCGACGGCAGCAAGGGGCGGAATCGGGATCGGTTCCTTTTTAAATTCTTCGAGAATAGTTTGACGCCAATCCCCAACGAGGAGGCCGATGTCTTTTTCCGCCAGCTGTGGAGAACGAAATATGCGGCCGAGAGGAAGCGCAGTGAGGAAAGAGACCGGGCGAGAGGCAATCGGCCCTCTACCTCCGAAGAGTTTAGCCGCAATCTTGGCGTGGGGGTTATCTTCGAGGACGGCGGTTCGGTCGTTATGGACAGTCTTGGCTATGCAAGGGGGTTTTGCTGGGCCAATTTTGACAACCACATCGTCAGCAAGGACGCGCAAGGCAAGGTCGTTGCCGACAAGATGCTGTTTTATCTTTTTGAAAAACCGAAGCGGAGGAATTTGGGTACGTTTTGCTGGATGAACTACAATGACGAATATCTCGATTTCCGGTTCAAGGCGCTGGGTTTTTCTATGACGCCGCTTGGAGATGAAAGTTTTCTTGCGGTTGGAGAGCGCTTCATCATTCGTTTTGACCGCGATCTGCGCGCGCCTTTTGTGGACGCGCATCCCAGGCTTTTCCTTGTCGATACGGCGGAAATTATGGCGATCCTTGATCGAGTGGGTGGGGTGAATTCAGCCTTGCGCGATGTGAACGATGCAATTCTGGCTCTTTTGCTGGAACGTCAAAAAAAGAAGATGAAGAAGGAATGATGAGTATTTTTTTCAACCAGAGGGGGGAGAAAGCGATGCAAAGCAATGCCACAGGAAAAATCGACCAATAAGAAGTTTTTTATCGACACGACGGCTTTAAGCGAATTCCAGCGTTCTCTCCACAGGATGCTGATGCGGACCGAGCTTCGCGGTGGCGAAGGCGCCTATGAACTCTCCCATGCCAGAACGCAAAACAGCGGCTATAGCTTTGGCCCCGCCCAATGGGACCTTTCGAAACATAAGGGTAAAAAGAATCCTGTGCGTCCGGCCTTTGAGGCAATCCTGGAGGCCTATGCGAAGGCCGAGAAGAATCCTGAGGACCCGCAGTTAGATTCCGATTTGATCAGGAAGATCATGGATGCCGTCGCCATCCCCGGGGCCAGCGACATCCTTGACAAGAAAGAGAACCGGGCGATCTTGGAGGCCATCAACGCCGCCCTTGCCAGCGATGCGGGCAAACATGAGATCAACGAAATGTACGGCAAGCATTTGGAGGAGATGGAGG